>NZ_JBEZBW010000039.1:0-69388 GCF_040647305.1 Saccharothrix sp. NPDC042600
AAAACTTTTGCTCGTTCCTCGCAAAACTTTTTGGCCCAACCCCGGGAAAGTGTGGTAGCCCTTCGGGCAGGCCGTACGGGGAGGACGGAAAAGCCCAAAAGCAGGCGCGCTGCGCGCGCCCGACGGGCCAGCGCGCGCTGCGCGCGTCCTGTCAGCACTCGATGACGTTGACCGCGAGTCCGCCTCGCGCCGTCTCCTTGTACTTGACCTTCATGTCCTTGCCGGTTTCGCGCATCGTCTTGATCACCTTGTCCAACGACACGAAGTGCGAGCCGTCTCCGCGCAGTGCCATCCGGGCCGCCGTGATGGCCTTGATCGACGCCAGCGCGTTGCGTTCGATGCACGGGATCTGCACCAGACCGCCGATCGGGTCGCAGGTCAGGCCCAGGTTGTGCTCCATCGCGATCTCGGCCGCGTTCTCCACCTGCTCCGGCGTCCCGCCGAGCACCTCGGCCAGTCCGCCCGCCGCCATGGAGCACGCCGAGCCGACCTCGCCCTGGCAGCCGACCTCGGCGCCGCTGATCGACGCGTTCTCCTTGAACAACACGCCGACCGCACCGGCCGTCAGCAGGAACCGCACCACGCCGTCGTCGGACGCACCCGGCACGAACCGGGTGTAGTAGTGCAGCACCGCCGGCACGATGCCGGCCGCGCCGTTGGTCGGCGCGGTGACCACCCGGCCGCCGGCCGCGTTCTCCTCGTTCACCGCCAGGGCGAACAAGGTCACCCAGTCCATCACCCGCAACGGGTCGGTGGCGTAGTGCTCGGCCGCCAGGCGCTGGCGCATCTCGGCCGCGCGCCGGCGCACCTTCAAGCCGCCCGGCAGCACGCCGGTCTCCGTGCAGCCCCGTTCGACGCACTCCTGCATGACGCCCCAGATGTGGAGCAGGCCCGAGCGGACCTCCTCCTCCGTGCGCCACGACAGCTCGTTGGCCAGCATGACCTCGGAGATGGACAGGCCCGTCTCCCGCGTCCGGGCCAGCAGTTCGTCGCCGGTCTTGAACGGGTGGGCCAGTTCGGTCTCGTCGGCCTTGATGCGGTCGGTGCCGGTGGCGTGCTCGTCCACCACGAAACCGCCGCCCACGGAGTAGTACACGGCCTCGTCCAGGACCTCGTCCCCGGAGTACGCCGTGAAGCTCATCCCGTTGGGGTGCAACGGCAGCGACTTGCGCCGGTGCATCACCAGGTCGGTGTCCTCGACGAACGGGATGTCGCGCACCCCGCCCAGGAGCAGCCGGCGGGACGCGCGGATCTCGGCCACGCGCCCTTCGGCGGCCGTCGGGTCCACTTCCTCGGGCTTGTGGCCCTCCAGGCCCAGCAGCACGGCCTTGGGGCTGCCGTGCCCGTGCCCGGTGGCGCCCAGCGAGCCGAACAGCTGGACGTGCACCCGGTCCACGGACGTCAGCCGGTGCCCCAGGCGCGCCACGAACATCGTCGCGGCGCGCATCGGGCCGACCGTGTGGGAGCTGGACGGCCCGATGCCGACGGAAAACAGGTCGAAGACGCTGATCGCCACGGCGGGTCAGTCCCCGGTCAGTTCCGCGTACTTGCCGGCGGTGAGCAGGCCCGTCGCGTCCTCGACGCGCACCTTGAACAGCCAGCCCGCGCCGTACGGGTCGTTGTTGATCAGCGACGGGTCGTCGGCGGCGGCCTGGTTGACCTCCACGACCTCGCCGCTGACCGGCGCGTACAGGTCGCTCACGGACTTGGTCGACTCCAGCTCGCCGCAGACGTCGCCGGACTTCACGCGCTCGCCGACGTTCGGCAACTGGACGAACACGATGTCGCCCAGGGACTCCGCCGCGTAGGACGTGATGCCGACCGCCACGGGGTCCTGGGTACCCGGCGCCCAGTCGACCCACTCGTGCTCGGCGGTGTAGAGCAGGTTCTCCGGAAAAGTCATGTCAGCGCTCCTGAAGCCACGGTCGGTCGGATCCCCACTCTGTCCTGGGACCTGAGAGCTTCGCTGTGCGGCGTCGCGACGGTGGAACCGTCGATCGGGCACAGCTTGCACCGTGGGTGCGCGCGTGAGCACGCTTTCCAGAGTCGCCTCGCCCGAGCGGTTCTCGTTGCCTGAGAGTGTGCGGGGTACTTGCTCCTTCGGCGCCCCGGACGTGCCGGGGACTCTCCCGCTCGGGTTCCGGCGCCGGGAGGGCGCCGCGGCCGATGTTCAGTTGGGCGGTCGCGAGCACGCTAAGTCGTCGGCGTGACGGGTGTCAACGAGCGTCCAGTCTTGTTCACTCGACACAAACCCACCCCTGCCGGTTAGTGCCGCTCGCACGATGACAGTGGATTCGGAGTACCGGACCTTTGGCGTAACAACGGCTGAAGGAGCCCCACCGTGCGGATCTCAGTACCCCGCGAGATCAAGAACCACGAGTACCGCGTCGCGCTGACCCCCGCCGGCGCCCACGAGCTGACCCTGCGCGGCCACGACGTGTTCGTCGAGGCGGGCGCGGGGCTCGGGTCCGCCATCACCGACGAGGAGTACCTCGCCGCCGGCGCGAAGGTCCTGGCCACCGCCGAGGACGTGTGGGCCGAGGGCGACCTGGTGCTCAAGGTCAAGGAGCCGATCGAGCGGGAGTACCCGCTGCTGCGCAAGGGCCAGACCCTGTTCACCTACCTGCACCTGGCGGCGGACCGGCCGTTGACCGAGGCGCTGATCGCGTCCGGCACGACCGCGATCGCCTACGAGACCGTGCAGACGGCGAACGGCGCGCTGCCGCTGCTGGCCCCGATGTCCGAGGTGGCGGGTCGGCTCGCGCCGCAGGTGGGCGCGTTCTCGCTGATGAAGCCGTCCGGCGGCCGGGGCGTGCTGCCCGGTGGCGTGCCCGGCGTGCACCCGGCGCGCGTGGTCGTCATCGGCGGCGGCGTGGCGGGCCTGAACGCGGCCACGATCGCCGTGGGCATGGGCGCGGACGTGGAGATCCTCGACACCAACGTGGACCGGCTGCGCCACATCGACGCCCTCTACCGCGGGCAGCTGCGCACCGTCACGTCCAACCGCTACTCGGTCGAGCAGGCCGTGCGCGAGGCCGACCTGGTCATCGGCGCGGTGCTGGTGCCGGGCGCGAAGGCCCCGAAGCTGGTGTCCAACGAGCTGGTGGCGCAGATGAAGCCCGGCTCGGTGCTGGTGGACATCGCGATCGACCAGGGCGGCTGCTTCGCCGACTCCCGCCCGACCACCCACGCCGACCCGACCTACCAGGTGCACGAGTCGGTCTTCTACTGCGTGGCGAACATGCCGGGCGCGGTGCCGCGGACCTCGACGTACGCGCTGACCAACGTGACCCTGCCCTACGCGGTGGCCCTGGCCGACAAGGGCTGGCAGGCGGCGCTGCGCGCGGACAAGTCCCTGGCCCTGGGCCTGAACGTCCACGACGGCCTGCTGACGAACGAGCCGGTCGCGCAGGCCCACGACCTGACCTACACGGCGTTCGAAGTCTGAGAACGCCATCCACGAAGAAGGGGCGTCCACCAGCACGGTGGGCGCCCCTTCTCGCGTCTTCGCCACGTAAAACGCGACCCGCTCAACCAGCCTGGGGGTCACTGGGAGCGGGTCGCGCAGCACCAATCTTAGCGGGGTCCGGCGGGCCGTGCCCAGCCACCCCAGCCATCTGCGCGCAATTCTTGACCCAACAGGACACGTTCTGTGTCCTCCCTCAAGCAATCGAGTGAATTCGGCGGGTAACGGGTAAGTCACGACGCCCGGTCGGCCGATGCTCACAGCGGAACCCCTTCGCCGTCACGCAGCGGGGTCGTCCGCTCGCGTGGCGTCGCCGCCGCCGCCTGCCACACCTCCGATCGGAGCGCACATGGCTGAACCACAGGGCTGGATCGACTGCCACGACCCCTTCGGCCGGGACCGGTCCATGACCGTGCTGGTCGAGGACGACCGGGTCCTGCTGGTCGCGCCGCCGGGCGAGTCGGCTGTGATGTCGGTCACCCAGACCCGCAGGCTGCACCGCCTGCTGGACCAGGCCGCCGACAGGATGTGAGCGGGGTGGACGAGACGTTGCGCGCCGCGGTGCTGCGCCGGCTGGCCCAGTTGGACGAGGTCGTCGAGCGGGGCGCCGCCGAGGCCCTGGTGCCGCTGGCGCGGGCCGAGATCAACCGGCTGGCGGACTGCTGGCGGCTGCTGCTGACCGTGCACCAGCCCGATTCCGACGGCCGCTGCCGCGCCTGCCCCGGCGTGCTGCGGCACCGGAAGTGGCCGTGCCAGGTGTGGAACATGGCCCACCAGCACCTCATCGGCGAGGGCCTGCCGCACCGCGAGCGGCGCAAACCGCTGCGCAACCCGTTCCGGCACGACACCGGTCGCCAGGACAGCGAGCCGACCACCGAGATCCCGGTCGTGGTGTCGAAACCGCGACATGCCCTCCCCGACTGACCCTCCTAAGGCAGGATGGCGCGCACAGGCGCTATCCAGGAGGGACGCGTGCACGACGGCAGTGGCCGCATCGTGGTGCAGGGCTTGACCAAGCAGTTCGGTCCGGTCGCAGCGGTGCAGAATCTCAGCTTCACGGTGGAACCGGGGTCCGTGACCGGCTTCCTCGGACCGAACGGCGCGGGCAAGACGACCACGCTGCGGATGTTGCTCGGCCTGGTGACCCCGACCGCGGGCCACGGCCTGATCAACGGCCGGCCGTTCCACCAGCTCGGCAACCCGGCGCGGGTGGTGGGCGCGGTGCTGGAGGCGCAGGGCTTCCACCCCAAGCGCACGGCCCGCAACCACCTGCGGGTGTACGCGTCGGCGATCGGCGTGCCGGACCAGCGGGCCGACCAGGTCCTGGGCCTGGTCGGCCTGGGCCAGGCGGCCGACCGCAAGGCGGGCGGCTTCTCGCTGGGCATGAAGCAGCGGCTGGCGCTGGCCACCGCGTTGCTGGGCGACCCGCAGGTGCTGGTCCTCGACGAGCCCGCGAACGGCCTGGACCCGGAGGGCATCGCGTGGCTGCGGTCCTTCCTCCAGTCCTTCGCGCGCAGCGGGCGGACCGTGCTGATCTCCAGCCACCTGCTCGCCGAGGTCGAGCAGACCGTGGACCAGGTGGTGATCATCTCGCGCGGCCAGACCATGTACTACGGGCCGCTGGCCAACCTGCGCGACTCGCAGCAGAGCCGGGTGCTGGTGCAGCCGTCCGACACGGGCGCGCTGGTCGCGGCGCTGCAAGCGGACGGCGTGACGGCGCTGGAGCAGCTGCCGGACGGCCGGATCGCGGTGACCGGCGTGGAGAGCAAGCAGGTCGCCGACCTCGCGTTGAAGGCGGGCGTGTCGATCTACGGCATCCAGGAGGAGAAGGCCGACCTGGAGCAGCTGTTCTTCCGGCTCACCAACGGCCAGTACGCGGCGTCGGGCCCGAACCAGTACGCGGGGCAGCCGCAGGGCAGCGGCTACTACGCGCCGCCGGCGGGCTACCAGCAGCCGGGCTACCAGACCCCGCCGCAGGGCTACCAGCAGCAGCTCCCACCCGGTTACCAGCAACCGCCGACACCACCGCCGGGGTACCCGCAGCAACCCAACCCGTACCAGCAGCAGAACCCCTACCAGCAGGGTCAGGGCCAGGGCGGACTCGGGGGCGGTGCGTGATGCTGGGCAACCTGATCAAGTCGGAGTTCCGCAAGACGACCACCACCAACCTGTGGTGGGGGCTGATGATCCCGACCGTGCTGATCGCCCTGGGCTGGGCGCTGGTCACGGGGCTCATCGGCAAGGGCCTGATGGACACCATCAACTCCTCCGACGCCGAGGAGCTGACCACGATCATCGGCATCGACCCGTCGCAGTGGAAGGTGTCGCTGTTCGGGATGGCCCGCAGCATCAACGTGGCGACCATCTTCCCGATGATCTTCGGCGGCCTGGCGATCGCGAACGAGATCAACCGCAAGACGATCACCACGACGTTCCTGACCGCGCCCAACCGGGTGTCGGCGCTGAGCGCGAAGCTGGTGGTCTACGTCCTGTGGGGCGCGATCTACGGCATCGCGATCGTGGCGTCGGTGAGCATCGGCATCGCGATCACCTCGGACGCGAACACGCTGCCGGACGCGGCCGGGTGGCTCGCGCTGGCGGGCGTGGGCGTGCTGTCGTCGATCCTGATGACGATGTTCGGCGTGGGCGTCGGGGCGCTGCTGACCAGCGTCGTCGGCACCACCGTGGTGCTGCTGCTCTACATGCTGATCGTCGAGAACGGCATCCAGTTCGTGCTGGGCATCCAGGGTCTGCCGGAGGTCATCGGCTTCCTGCCCAACGGCGCGGTGAACGGGTTGACCGGCTCGGTGGCGTCGTCGCTGTTCCTCTCGACGGCGGGCGTGGTGCCCGAGGACCTGGTGGACGTGATCCGGGCGTTCGCGGGCGCGTTGGGCGCGTTCGACTGGTGGCTGAGCGGGTTGATCTTCCTGGCGTGGACGGCGATCTTCTTCCTGGGCGGCTGGGCGGCTACTCAGCGCAAGGACATCACCTGATCCGGTGATCTTGAACGGCTCATGGTTGTGTTGAATTGCCGCGACTCCGTCGCGGCGGGCGAGGCCGCCTGGAAGTCGGCCCATCGCGCCGCGGCCTCGCGGGGCCGACCTCGGGTTGGTGGCGTGACAGGCCGACGCGGCCTCGCGGGGCCGACCCTGGGGGGAGAAACGCGGCGCGATGGGCCGACGCGGCCTCGCGGGGCCGACCTAGGGTTGGTGGCGTGACTACTCGCCAGGGCTGGATCCGCCGCCTCGCCACCGCCTGCTGGAAGCACCGGGCGCTCGTGGTGTGGTCGGTGCTGGCCGCCGTCGTCGGGGTGGGCCTGCAGGCCGTCGGCCCGCTGCTGATCAAGCTCGCGGTGGACGACGCGATGGCGGGCCGCACCGACCGGTTGGCGGTGCTCGCCACCGTGCTCGTCGGCCTGGAGCTGCTGACGTTCGGCACGGCGTTCGTGCGGCGGTTCCTGGGCGGGCGGCTGGCCGTGGACGTGCAGCACGACCTGCGGCAGGCCGTGTTCCACGCCGTGCAGCGGCTCGACGGGCCCAAGCAGGACGCGTTGCGCACCGGGCAGGTGGTGTCGCGGTCGATCACCGACCTCCAGCTGGTCAACAGCCTGCTGTCGATGACGCCGCTGGCGTTCGGCACGGTCGTGTTCGCCCTCGCGGCGCTGGTGGCGATGTTCTGGCTGTCACCCCTGCTCACGCTGATCGCGCTGGTCGTGGTGCCCGCCGTCGCGCTGGTGGCGGGGCGCAGCCGGCTCACGCTGTTCCCGGCCACGTGGTCGGCGCAGCAACGGGCGGCGGACGTGGCGCAGCACGTCGAGGAGACCGTCACCGGCGTGCGGGTGGTCAAGGGGTTCGGGCAGGAGGAGCGCGAGGTCGCGCGGCTGGAGGAGCGGGCGCGGGTCCTGTTCGCCGAGCGGATGCGGGCCGCGCGGCTCACGTCCCGGCCCACCGCGACGCTGACGGCGCTGCCGTTCGTGGGGCAGGTCGCGGTGCTGGCGCTGGGCGGGTGGCTGGCGCTGCGCGGTGACGTGTCGCTGGGCACGTTCCTGGCGTTCGCGACCTACGTGGCGAACCTGGTCGGGCCGACGCGGCTGCTGTCGAGCCTGATGGTCACGGCGCAGTTGGCGCGGGCGGGCGTGGAGCGGGTGTACGAGCTGATCGACTCGCAGCCCGACGTGGTGGACGGGTCGGCGGAGGTGCCGGCCGGCGCGGTGTCGGTGGAGCTGGACCAGGTGACCTTCGGGTACACGCGCCGCGAGCCGGTGCTGTCGGACGTGTCGCTCAAGGTCGCGCCGGGCGAGACGCTGGCCGTGGTGGGCACGGCGGGGTCGGGCAAGTCGACGGTGTCGCTGCTGCTGCCCCGGTTCTACGACGTGCACGCGGGCGCGATCCGGGTCGGCGGGGTGGACGTGCGGGAGCTGCGGCTGGAGTCGTTGCGGCGCGCGGTGGGGGTGGTGTTCGAGGAGGCGTTCCTGTTCTCCGACACCGTGCGGGCCAACATCGCCTACGGGCTGCCGGACGCGTCCAACGAGCAGGTGGAGGCGGCGGCGCGGGCGGCCGAGGCGCACGGGTTCATCTCGGCGCTGCCCGACGGGTACGACACGGTGGTCGGCGAGCGCGGGCTCACGCTGTCGGGCGGGCAGCGGCAGCGGGTGGCGCTGGCCCGGGCGCTGCTGTCCGACCCGCGGGTGCTGGTGCTCGACGACGCGACGTCGGCGGTGGACGCGGCCACCGAGGCGGCGATCCACCACACGTTGGCGCAGGTCACGGCGACGCGGACGACGATCGTGATCGCGCACCGGCGGTCGTCGCTGGCGCTGGCCGACCGGATCGCCGTGCTGGACGCGGGCCGGGTGGTCGACGTGGGCACCCACGACGAGCTGCACGAGCGGTGCCCGCTGTACCGGGAGCTGCTGGCGGGTCCGGGCGAGGCGATCGAGCAGGTGGACCCGCGCGCGGACGTGGCGCTGGAACCGGGCCCGGACGGGGTGACCCCGGAGCTGTGGCCGTCGTCGGACGAGGACGAGCTGGCCGTGCGGGCGGCGAACCGCGCGGCGGGCGCCGCCCGGGTGCCCAAGGGCCCGCGCGGCGGCGGCGGCACGTCCGCGCTGCTCGGCGGCACACCGCCCACCCCGGAGCTGATGGAGCGGGTGCACGCGCTGCCGCCGGCACCGGAGCGGCCGGTGCTGCACGGCGAGGACCCCCGTGCGCCCGACCCTGGGTTCCGGCTGCGCACGCTGCTGCGGCCGGTGCGCTGGGCGATGGTCGGCGTGGGCGGGTTGCTGGTGGTCGACTCGGCGCTGGCGGTCCTGCTGCCGAACCTGGTGCGGCTGGGCGTGGACCGGGGCGTGCTGGGGCACGACGCCGGGTGGCTGTGGCTCGCGGCGGGGATCGGGCTGGTGCTGGTCGCGCTGGGGTGGGTGTCGTCGGCGGCGGGCACGGTGGTCACGTCGCGGGTCGGCGAGCGGCTGCTGTACCTGCTGCGGGTGCGCAGCTACGCGCACCTCCAGCGGTTGGGGCTGGACTACTACGAGCGCGAGATGGCCGGTCGGATCATGACCCGGATGACCACGGACGTGGACGCGCTGTCGAGCTTCCTGCAGACCGGGTTGACCACGTTCGTGATCAGCGTGCTGACCGTGGTGGGCATCGCCGTGGCGCTGGTGGTGACCGACCCGTCGCTGGCGCTGGTGGCGCTGGCCGTGCTGCCGGTGCTGGCGGTGGCGACGGTGATCTTCCAGCGGCTGTCGTCGCGGGCGTACGCGCAGGCGCGGGAGCGGATCAGCGCGGTGAACGCGGACCTGCAGGAGAACGTGACCGGGCTGCGGGTGTCGCAGGCGTACACGCGGGAGGCGAGGTCGGCGGAGGCGTTCGCGGAGCGCAGCGACGCCTACCGGCGGTCCCGGATCCGGGCGCAGCGGTACATCGCGACGTACTTCCCGTTCCTGGCCCTGCTGTCGGGGGTGGCGCAGGCGGCGATCCTGGTGGTCGGCGCGTACCGGGTGGCCGAGGGGACGCTGTCGCCGGGCGTGCTGCTGGCGTTCGTGCTGTACCTGGGGTTGTTCTTCGCGCCGCTGTACCAGTTGTCGGGCGTGTTCGACGGGTACCAGCAGGCGCGGGTGGGCCTGAGCCGGATCGGCGACCTCCTCCGTACCCCGACCAGCGTGCCGCCCGCGCCGGAGCCGGTCGCGGTGCCGCGGCTGCGCGGCGAGGTCGAACTCCGCGACGTGACGTTCGCCTACCCCGGCACGTCCCGCCCGGCGCTGGACCGCGTGTCGCTGCGGGTGGCCCCCGGCGAGACGGTGGCGCTGGTGGGTGAGACGGGCGCGGGCAAGTCGACGCTGGTGAAGCTGGTGGCCCGGTTCTACGACGTGACCGACGGGCAGGTGCTGGTGGACGGCGTGGACGTCCGCCGGTACGACCTGGGCGAGTTCCGGCGGCACCTGGGCGTCGTGCCGCAGGAGGCGCACCTGTTCGGCGGGGACGTGGCGGAGAACGTGGCGTACGGCCGGCCGGGGGCGTCGCGGGCGGAGGTCGAGCGGGCGGTGCGGTCGGTCGGTGCGCTGCACACGGTCGCGTCGCTGCCTTCGGCGTTCCACCAGCAGGTGGGCGAACGCGGCCAGAACCTGTCGGCCGGGCAGCGGCAGTTGATCGCCCTGGCCAGGGCCGAGCTGGTCCAGCCGTCCCTGCTCCTGCTCGACGAGGCGACCGCGGCGCTGGACCCGTCGACGGAATCGGCGGTCCTGGCGGCCGGCGACCACCTGGCGGGCTCGCGGACGACCTTCGTGGTGGCCCACCGCCTGGCGACGGCCGCGCGGGCGGACCGGATCGTGGTGCTGTCCGAGGGCCGGATCGCCGAGGTGGGGACCCACGAGGAGCTGCTGGCCGCCGGCGGCCACTACGCCCGCCTGTGGTCCCACAGCACAGCCACGCGACAACCGGCGGCGACAGCCTGAGTCCACACGCCAACGCGCCCGGCGCGCCGTGGGCGTCCGGGCGGGTTGGTCGTGGTCACTTCCGGTCGGCGGCCAGCAGCTCGTCGAGCCGCTCGTAGCCCTCGACGACGCCGGTCTCCATGCCGCTGGACACCGCCATGTCGCGGGCCTCCGTGCTCTCGAAGACGCTCACCCCGCGCAGCCGGGTGCGGCCGTCGCCGAGGTCTTCCAGGGTCAGCGTCTCCAGGCTCACCCCGTCCGGGTAGCCCTCCCAGGTGAACGTCTGCACGATCCGCTCCCCCGGCCGGATCTCGTGGAACGACCCGTAGAACCGGTACTCGCCCTGCTGGTCGCGGTGCACGTAGCGGTACTCGCCGCCGGTGCGGGCGTCCCAGGTGACGATCTCCATCTCCAGCCCCCGCGGGCCCAGCCAGCGCTGGACCAGCTCCGGCTCGACGTGCGCCCGGAACACCGCCGCGGGCGGCGCGTCGAACTCGCGCACGATCTCGATGGTGGGCAGCTCGGGGTGGGCCGCGATGGTGGTCTCGTGGTGCGTGGTGGTGCTCATGACGCGTCTTCCTTCCGGGTCCGGGTGTCCGGCTCGTCCGCCGCCAGCTCGGCGAGGACGGCGTCGAGCCGCTGGTAGCGCTGCTCGGCCTCCCGCCGGTAGCGCTCGATCCACTTGGTCATCAGGTCGAACACCTCCGCTTCCAGGTGCACGGGCCTCCGCTGGGCCTGCCGACTCCGACTGACCAGTCCGGCGTCCTCCAGCACCTTGAGGTGCTTGGACACCGCCTGCACGGTCACGGCGTAGGGCTCGGCCAGCTCGTTCACGGTCGCGTCCGCCACCGCGAGCCGGGCGACCATGTCGCGCCGAATGGGGTCCGCCAGAGCCGCGAACACCCGCGAAAGCCGGTCCTCCACTGCCGTTCTCCTTACTCAACCTCTCGGTTGAACAAACCGTACGACCACACCACACCGTTGTCAACCATCTCGTTGAACAACCAGGTCAGACCCGTCGCGCCACCCGAACAGGACGCGAGGGTCCGGTGCCGACCAGGGAGACCGTGGCGCTCACCACGTCACCGCGCGATGCGCCGGACGGGTGGTGCATCCTCAACGCCACGGCACCTCACAAGGGCACACCGAACGAGACGGACCTGGGCTGATACATCAAGAACAGCTCAAGCACCCATAACGTGACCCACCTCGGGATCGATCCTGTGATCGAGCACTCCTTGCCCGGCCCCTCCTGTGTATGAACTGCACCAGACGGGGGACTAGCCTGACCATGAGTGAGTCATTACCAAGAGCGAGATGGATAGAGGCGAGCGCCAGCCGTGTC
Organism: Saccharothrix sp. NPDC042600; assembly: GCF_040647305.1. Taxonomy (NCBI): domain Bacteria; kingdom Bacillati; phylum Actinomycetota; class Actinomycetes; order Pseudonocardiales; family Pseudonocardiaceae; genus Saccharothrix; species Saccharothrix sp. NPDC042600. The sequence goes on from NZ_JBEZBW010000039.1 coordinate 11,746, forward strand.
CAGCAGCAGTCCTGCTTCACAGTTCGGCCCCAATGAGTGGCTGGTCGAGGAGATGTACGAGCAGTTCCTCGCCGACCCGTCGTCCGTAGACCCGGCCTGGCACGACTTCTTCGCCGACTACAAGTCGACGCAGCGGTCGGGCAACGGCGCGGCCACGGCGGCGGCGTCCACGACCACCACCGCGGCCACCGACAACGGCACGGCGGCCCCCACGGCCACCGCGACCAAGCCGCAGCCCGCGAAGCCCGCAGCGAAGCCGCAGCAGGCCGCTCCCGCGAAGCCGGCGCCCGCGCAGGCCGCCAAGGCCACGCCGGTGCAGCCCTCGGCGGGCGCGGAGCAGAAGCAGCTGCGCGGCGCGGCGGCGGCGATCGCGAAGAACATGGAGCTGTCGCTCACCGTCCCGACCGCGACGAGCGTGCGCGCCGTGCCCGCGAAGCTGCTGGCCGACAACCGCATCGTGATCAACAACCACCTCAAGCGGACCCGCGGTGGGAAGGTCTCCTTCACCCACCTGATCGGCTACGCGGTGGTGCGGGCGCTCCAGGCGTACCCGAACATGAACCGGCACTACGCCGAGGTCGACGGCAAGCCGTTCGTGGTCACGCCCGAGCACGTGAACTTCGGCCTCGCGATCGACCTGCCCGGCAAGGACGGCTCCCGCTCGCTCGTGGTGGCCTCCATCAAGGGCTGCGAGAACATGACGTTCACGCAGTTCTGGCAGGCCTACGAGGACCTGATCCGCAAGGCCCGGTCCGGCTCGCTGACCACCGAGGACTTCTCCGGCACCACGATCTCGCTGACCAACCCGGGCACGATCGGCACCAACCACTCGGTGCCGCGCCTGACGGCCGGCCAGGGCGCGATCATCGGCGTCGGCGCGATGGAGTACCCCGCGCACTTCCAGGGCACCAGCGAGCAGGCCCTGGTCGAGATGGGCGTCAGCAAGATCATCACGCTGACCTCGACCTACGACCACCGCATCATCCAGGGCGCGGAGTCCGGCGAGTTCCTCAAGCGCATCCACCAGCTGCTGCTCGGCGAGGACGGCTTCTACGACGACGTCTTCACGTCGCTGCGGCTGCCCTACGAGCCGATCCGCTGGGTCGCCGACATCCCCGAGGGCGCGGTCGACAAGACCGCCCGCGTGATCGAGCTGATCGACGCGTTCCGCACCCGCGGCCACCTGATGGCCGACACGGACCCGCTGAACTACCGCCAGCGCAGCCACCAGGACCTCGACGTCCTGTCGCACGGCCTGACCCTGTGGGACCTGGACCGGGAGTTCCCGGTCGGCGGGTTCGCGGGCCAGGAGCGGATGAAGCTGCGCGACATCCTGGGCGTGCTGCGCAACTCGTACTGCCGCACCGTCGGCGTCGAGTACATGCACATCCTCGACCCGGAGGAGCGCCTCTGGATCCAGGAGCGCGTCGAGGTGCCGCACGAGAAGCCGCCGGCCACCGTGCAGAAGTACATCCTGTCCAAGCTCAACGCCGCCGAGGCGTTCGAGACCTTCCTCCAGACCAAGTACGTCGGCCAGAAGCGGTTCTCGCTGGAAGGCGGCGAGACGGTCATCCCGCTGCTGGACGCCGTCCTGGACAAGGCCGCCGAGCACGAGCTGGACGAGGTCGTCATCGGCATGCCGCACCGCGGCCGGCTGAACGTCCTGGCCAACATCGTCGGCAAGCCGATCTCGCAGATCTTCCGCGAGTTCGAGGGCAACCTCGACCCGGGCCAGGCGCACGGCTCCGGCGACGTGAAGTACCACCTGGGCGCCGAGGGCAAGTACTTCCGGATGTTCGGCGACGGCGAGACCAAGGTGTCGCTGACCGCGAACCCGTCGCACCTGGAGGCCGTGGACCCGGTGCTGGAGGGCATCGTCCGGGCCAAGCAGGACATGCTGGACAAGGGCGGCGAGGGCTTCACCGTGCTGCCGGTCGCGCTGCACGGCGACGCCGCGTTCGCGGGCCAGGGCGTCGTGGCCGAGACCCTGAACCTCGCCCTGGTGCGCGGCTACCGCACCGGCGGCACAGTGCACGTCGTGGTGAACAACCAGGTCGGCTTCACCACCGCGCCCGAGCACTCGCGCTCGTCGAAGTACTCGACCGACGTGGCGAAGATGATCGGCGCGCCGGTGTTCCACGTGAACGGCGACGACCCGGAGGCGTGCTACTGGGTCGCGAAGCTGGCGGTGGACTACCGGCAGGCGTTCAACAAGGACGTCGTGATCGACATGGTCTGCTACCGCCGCCGCGGCCACAACGAGGGTGACGACCCCTCGATGACGCAGCCGGCGATGTACGACGTGATCGACACCAAGCGCTCGGTGCGCAAGATCTACACCGAGTCGCTGATCGGCCGCGGCGACATCTCCGTGGAGGAGGCCGAGAAGGCCCTCCAGGACTTCTCCTCGCAGCTGGAGCACGTCTTCAACGAGGTGCGCGAGCTGGAGAAGCACCCGATCAAGGCGTCGCCGTCGGTGGAGGCCGAGCAGCAGGTCCCGACCAAGCTGCCGACCGGCATCCCGCGCGAGACGATCGAGCAGATCGCCGACGCGCACGTGAACCTGCCCGAGGGCTTCACCCCGCACCCGCGCGTGAAGCCGGTGCTGGAGCGGCGCGCGAAGATGGCCCGCGAGGGCGGCATCGACTGGGCGTTCGCCGAGTTGCTGGCGTTCGGCTCGCTGGTGCTGGAGGGCCGCACGGTCCGCCTGGCCGGCCAGGACTCGCGGCGCGGCACGTTCGTTCAGCGGCACGCCACGCTGGTGGACCGCAAGAAGTCCGACGAGTACACCCCGTTGCAGCACCTCGCCGAGGACCAGGGCAAGTTCATGGTCTACGACTCGGTGCTGTCGGAGTTCGCGGCGCTGGGCTTCGAGTACGGCTACTCGGTGGCCAACCCGGACGCGCTGGTGCTGTGGGAGGCGCAGTTCGGCGACTTCGTCAACGGCGCGCAGCCGATCATCGACGAGTTCATCTCGTCCGGTGAGGCGAAGTGGGGCCAGCGCTCGGACGTCGTGCTGCTGCTGCCGCACGGCCACGAGGGCCAGGGCCCGGACCACACGTCCGGCCGCATCGAGCGCTTCCTCCAGCTGTGCGCGGAGGGCTCGATGACCATCGCCGTGCCGTCGACCCCGGCGAACTACTTCCACCTGCTGCGCCGCCACGCCCTCGACGGCGTGAACCGGCCGCTGGTGGTGTTCACCCCGAAGTCGATGCTGCGCCTGAAGGCCGCGACGTCCCCGGTGGAGGACTTCGTCGAGGACCGCTTCAACTCGGTCATCGACGACGCCCGCGCGGGCGACCCGTCGGCGGTCAAGCGCGTGCTGCTGTGCAGCGGCAAGGTGTACTACGAGCTGGCCGCGGAGCAGGAGAAGCTGGGCCGCGCCGACACCGCCGTGGTCCGCCTGGAGCAGCTCTACCCGGTCCCGGCGCGGAAGCTGACGGAGGCGCTGGAGCGCTACCCGAACGCGACCGAGCTGCGCTGGGTCCAGGAGGAGCCGGCGAACCAGGGCGCGTGGCCGTTCCTGGGCCTGGCCCTGCCGGAACTGCTGCCCACGCGGTTCACCCTCAAGCGCGTGTCGCGCCGCCCGATGGCCGCGCCGTCGGCCGGTTCGTCCAAGGTGCACGAGGTGGAGCAGCGCGAGCTGATCGCGAAGGCGTTCGAGTAGGCCGGCATGTACTTCACCGATCGCGGCATCGAGGAGCTGGAGAGCCGGCGGGGCGAGGAAGAAGTGACCCTCGCCTGGCTGGCCGACCGGCTGCGCGCCTTCGTGGACGCGAACCCGGAGTTCGAGACGGCGGTCGAGCGCCTGGCCACCTACCTGGCGCGCGACGACGAGGACGACTTCGAGGACTGAGCGGTACTGAACGGGAAAGGGGCATCCGCCGCGGCGGATGCCCCTTTCCCGTTGTGTCGGCCTGGTTCCCATCGGAACAACTGCGAATGCTTCGCAACAACGTCGAGCTGACCCGGCTGGTAGCAAGTTCGTACCTTTCGGGTGATTCACCGGTTAGGATCCCCGCAACCCGCTGCTCCGGTGGCGGGTCGAGGCTGGGGAGGGCCTTGTATGGGGGGTGTTCGCGCGCGCGGCGCTGTCCGGGGTGAGGTTGCCTTGGCGCCGCCCGTTCTGCTGCTCCTCGGGGCCGTTGCCGCCGCCGTCGTCGCCCAGGGTGGGTACTACCTGCCGGGCCGGGTGTTGTCCGGGGTGTTGGCCGGGGCCGCTCTGGTGCTCGCCGTGACGACCGATCGGGACTCGCCGCGCGGGCCGGTGGTGTGGGCCGGTGGGGCGTTGGCGTTGTGGGCGCTGGTCCGGGGTGGACTGGCCGGGGACCTCGGGGCCGGGCTGCCGGTGGTCGTGGCGGTCGGGTGTCTGGTGGCCGGGGTCGTCGTGGTGCGGCAAGCGCCGGAGCGGGCTCGGGAGTCGTGCGGGGACGTCCTCGTCTGGGTCGGGGTCGCGGTTGCCCTGACCGGGTGGGTGGCCGTGGTGTGGCGCATCCCCTCGTGGTCGGTGGTTGCGGACGGGCTCGCGCGGGCGGCCTCGACGTTGACCTACCCCAACGCTGCTGCCGCGTTGCTGGCGGCGTTGGCCGTGTTCGCGATCACCACCGACAGGAACGCGCTCCTCGGGTGTCTGTTGTTGGTCGGGCTGGGTGCGACGTTGAGTCGGGCGGGCGGCATAGCGCTGGTTGTGGGGCTTGGCGTGGCCTGTGTGGTTGCCGGGCCGCGTGTAGTGCTGAGGAACCTGGCTGCGCCCCTGGTGGGTGCGCTGGTCGCGCTTGCCGCTCTGGTGCCCTCGTTCCCCGTGGCACGACCGGCGCAGGTGTTGCTCGCCGTGGCCGGGCTCGTGGTCGGGGTCGCGGGCACCTACCTGCTGGAGCAGGCCCGCGGACGGGTGCGGGTGGCCGTGTTGGCGGTCGGTGTCGTGGTCGCCGGGGCGTTTGGGGCGCTCAAGTCGGAGTCGCTGCTCGTCGGGCGGTTGACGTTGGACTCGCCGGACCGCGGGGGCGCGCTGGGCGCCGCCTGGGACCTGGTGGTCGCGCACCCCCTGATCGGGGTCGGGCCGGGGCGCGGCTGGTTCGTGTGGACGCGGGCGGACGGGGACGCGCGCGTGATGCGGTACGTCCACAACGAGTACCTGCAGGTGCTCGTGGAGTTGGGCGTGATCGGACTCGGCCTGGTGGCGTGCGTGCTGGTCGCGGTGGTCCTCACCGTGCGGCGGCGGGCGGCCGGGCCGTGGGCGGGAGCGGTCGCCGCGGTGGCGGTCCTGCTGGTGCACAGCGGGTTCGACTTCCTGTGGCACCTGCCCGTCACCCTCCTGACCGCCGGGCTGCTCGTCGGCCTGGCTGCTCCACCTCATCCGCCGAAGAAGGAGACCATGTGAAGACGTTCCCGAAGATCGCCGCCGTGGTGGCCGTGGCCGGCGCGGCCGTGTTCGCGTCCGTGCTGCCCGGCAGCGCCGACGTAGCGGCCCAGTCGCCGTCGCTGGGCGCGGTCAGAGTCGAGTCGCCGGCGACCCTGGAGGCGCGCGGCGCGGTCGTCCGCGTGTCCGTCACGGTCGTGTGCACGCCGGGCCAGCCCGCGTACGTCGGCATCGACCTGGTGCAGCGCTCGGGTGGCGACATCGCCCGCGGCGGCGACTCCCACTACATCCCGTCCTGCACCGGCAACGCCCAGACCGTCGAACTGATCGCCACCGCCTACGAGGAGCCGTTCCGCAAGGGCGTCACGTGGGCCCGGGGCAGCCTGAACACCCCGAGCTACGGGACGATCTACGACGAGCGCGAGATCCAGATCGTGCGCTGACGCACTCCGGTGGGCCCGGGGACCGGGCCTACCGGACGCGTTCTCCCTTGCGCCACACGGCGTGCGTCAACGGCACGCCGGGGCGGTAGGCCAGGTGGGTCGCGCTGGGCGCGTCGAGCACGTGGACGTCCGCCCGCGCGCCCACCGCCAGGTGCCCGATGTCGGCGCGGTCCAGGGCCAGGGCGCCGGCTCGGGTGGCCGCGTAGACGGCCTCCTCCACCGACAGGTGCATCTGCAGCACGGCCGTGGTCACGCAGTACGCCATGGACGTCGTGTACGAGCTGCCCGGGTTGCAGTTGCTCGCCAGCGCCACGGTCGCGCCGGCGTCCAGCAGTTCCCGGGCCGGCGGCAGGGACTGGCGGGTGGACAGGTCGCACGCCGGCAGCAAGGTCGCGATGGTGTTCGACCCCGCCAGCGCCTCGATGTCCGAAGTGGACAGGTAGGTGCAGTGGTCGACGCTCGCCGCGCCCAGCTCCACCGCCAGCCGCACGCCCGGACCCTCGCCGAGCTGGTTGCCGTGCACGCGCAGGCCCAGCCCGCGGGCGGCGGCGGCTTTCAGGACCGTGCGCGACTGGTCCTCGTCGAAAGCGCCGCGCTCGCAGAACACGTCCGCCCACCGCACGTGCGGCGCGACCGCGTCCAGCATCCCGCCGGCGACCAGGGCCACGTAGGAGTCCGCGTCCGCACCCGGCGGCACCAGGTGCGCGCCCAGGAACGTCACCTCGTCCGCGTGCTCCCCCGCGATGCGCGCCGACCGCACCTCGTCCTCGACGGTCAGGCCGTACCCGGTCTTGGTCTCCACGTACGTGGTGCCCTGCGCCACCGCCTCGGCCACGTGCCGCGCGATCACCGCCGCCAGCTCGGCGTCCGAGGCCGCCCGGGTCGCGTTCACCGTCGTCGCGATGCCGCCCGCCGTGTAGGGCTTCCCGGCCATCCGCGCCTCGAACTCGGCGGTGCGGTCGCCCGCGAACACCAGGTGCGTGTGGCTGTCCACCCAGCCCGGCAGCACGGCGCGCCCCTCGACGTCCACGCGGGTGTCGGCGGCCGGGGCGTTCGCGGCGGGACCCACCCAGGCGACCGCGCCGTCCGCCAGGACCAGGGCGGCGCCGGTCAGCCGCCCCAGGCCCGGGTCGTTGGTGGTCAGCTCGCCGATGTTGGTGATCAGGGTGCTCACAGCGCCTCCGTCAACAGCCTGCCCACGTCGCCGAGGGTCTCGTGGACCCCGTTCCGGGCCACGACCCGGCCACCGGACACCACGACCGACACGTCGGAGGCGGTGGCGGCCAGCACGACCTGCTCGTCCGCGCACCCGGCCGTGCGGACCGAGTCCATCCGCACCGCCACCAGGTCCGCCGGCAGCCCGACCTCGATGCGGCCGGCGTCCCAGCCGAGCGCGGCGTGGTTGGTCAGCGCCGCGACCAGTTCGGCGGGGGCGAACCGGCCGCGCTGCCCGGTGCGCAGGCGTTCGCCGTGCTCCAGGCCGCGCGCCTCCAGCAGCGGGTCCACCACCGCGTGCTGGTCGCTGCCCAGGGACAGCGGGCTGCCCGCGTCCGCCAGCTCGCGGGCCGGGCCGATGCCGTCGGCCAGGTCCGCTTCCGTGGTGGGGCAGAAGCACGCGCCCACACCGTTCGACCCCAGCGCCGCGATGTCCGGGGTGGACAGGTGGGTGGCGTGGACGGCGGTCAGCCGGGGTGACAGGGCGCCCGCCTCCGCCAGCAGCTCGGTCGGGGTCAGGCCGTAGGCGTCGAGGCACGCCCGGTTCTCCGCCGGTTGCTCCGACAGGTGGACGTGCAGCGGCCGTTCGGGGAACGCGCCCGCTACCAGCGACAACGTTTCACGTGGCACGGCGCGCACCGAGTGGATCGCCGCGCCGACCCTCGTGTTGTCGTCCTCGCGCAGGTCGGCCACCCTGGCGGCCCACTTCTCGCCGGTGCCGTCGGAGAACCGCTCCTGCACGCCGCTCACCGGTTGCCCGATGCCACCGGCCAGGTAGCAGGCGTCCAACAGGGTGATCCGCAGGCCGGCGTCCAGCGCGGCCTGCCGCAGCGCCTCGCCCATCTCGTTGCCGCCGTCGTGCAGGTAGTGGAACTCCCCCACCGCCGTCACTCCGGCCACCGCCATCTCGGCGTACACGGCCCGCGCGAGCCGCAGGTACGAGTCGGGCGTCAGCGACGACGCCAGCTCGTACATGCGGTCGCGCCACGTCCAGAACGTGCCGCCGTCGCCGTGCGTCCGGCCGCGCAGGCCGCGGTGGAACGCGTGCGAGTGGGCGTTGGCGAAACCGGGGAACACCATGCCGTACAGGCGTTCGCAGCCCAGCGGGATGGTGTCCACGGTGGACACGGACACGATCCGCCCGCGGTCCGCCCGGACCAGCACGCGGGACGCGACGCCGTCCGGCAGCCACGCCCGCTCGCACCAGAAGCTCTTCATCCCGCCAGGTGCTCCAGGGTCGAGGCGAGCGCGACCACGCCGGCCGCGCAGTCGTCGGGTTCCGCGTGCTCGGCCGGCGCGTGGCTCACGCCGGTCGGGTTGCGCACGAACAGCATCGCGGTCGGGACGTGCCCGGCGAGGATGCCCGCGTCGTGGCCCGCGCCGGTCGGCAGCGCCGGGACCCCGCCCAGCACGCCGGAGATCTCGTCCCGCAGCGCGCTGTCGAAGTGCACGGTGTCGCCGTAGGACTCCTCGGTGACCCGGACCTCGCAGCCCTCCTCGACCGACGCCGCGTAGGCCGCCTTGCTGATCGCCTCCACGACCTCGCGCGTGCGGGCGTCGTCGCCGGCGCGGGCGTCCAGCCACACGTCCACCGACGACGCGATCACGTTCGTGCCGCCCGGGTTGGGCACGATCCGGCCGACGGTCGCCCGCGCGCCACCGGTCGCCGCCCGCCGCGCCGCCAGCACGAGCTGCGAGGCCGGGAGCATCGGGTCGCGCCGGTCCTCGATGAGCGTGGCCCCGGCGTGGTTGCCCTCGCCGGTGAAGGTGAACCGCCACCGCCCGTGCGCCAGGATCGACGACGCGAGCCCGACCGGCACGTCCAGCCCGCGCCCCTGCTCGACGTGCAGCTCCACGAACTGGCCGATGTCGCGCAGGGCCTGGTCGTCCCGACCCATCCGCAACGGGTCGAACCCGGCCTTGTGCGCGGCGTCGCCGAAGCTCACGCCGTCCGGGTCGGTCAGCTTGCACGCCGCCTCCGGCGAGATCGCCCCGGTCATCAGCCGCGACCCGAGGCAGGCGACGCCGAAGCGCCCGCCTTCCTCCTCCACGAACACGACCAAAGCAATTGACTTCACCGGACTGAAATTTTTAGCGCGCAGAAGGTCTATCGCCTGGAGGGCCGACACCACGCCCAACGGGCCGTCGAACGCGCCGCCGCCGGGCACGGAGTCCAGGTGGCTGCCGGTGACGACCGCGCCCGGTCCGGGCTTGCCCCACCACGCCCACAGGTTGCCGTTGCGGTCGGGCTGGACGTCCAGCCCGCGCCGCGTGGCCTCCTCGGTGAACCACTGCCGCAGCTCGATCTCCGCGCGGTCGAAGCCGTGCCGGGAGTAGCCGCCGCGCCGCGCGTCCCGGCCGACCGACGCGATGTCCGCGAGGTCAGTCATTGTGCGCCATCGGGATGTGCACGCCCTTGTCCGCCGCCACGGCCGTGGCCTCCGGGTAGCCCGCGTCCACGTGCCGGATCACGCCCATGCCGGGGTCGTTGGTCAGCACCCGCTCGATCTTCTGCGCCGCCAACGGGGTCCCGTCCGCGACGGTCACCTGGCCCGCGTGGATGGACCGGCCGATGCCGACGCCACCGCCGTGGTGGATGGACACCCAGGTCGCGCCGGAGGCGGTGTTCACCAGGGCGTTGAGCAGCGGCCAGTCGGCGATCGCGTCCGAGCCGTCGGCCATCGCCTCGGTCTCCCGGTACGGCGAGGCGACCGACCCGCAGTCGAGGTGGTCGCGGCCGATCACGATCGGCGCGGACAGCTCGCCCGAGGCCACCATCTCGTTGAACTTCAGGCCCGCGAGGTGCCGCTCGCCGTAGCCCAGCCAGCAGATCCGCGCGGGCAGGCCCTGGAACTCGACCCGCTCGCCGGCCATCTTGATCCACCGGGCGAGCTGCTCGTTGTCCGGGAACAGCTCCAGGATGGCCTGGTCGGTCTTGGCGATGTCGGCCGGGTCGCCGGACAGCGCGGCCCAGCGGAACGGTCCCTTGCCCTCGCAGAACAGCGGCCGGATGTAGGCGGGGACGAAGCCGGGGAAGTCGAACGCCCGCTCGTAGCCGCCGAGCTTGGCCTCGCCGCGGATCGAGTTGCCGTAGTCGAACACCTCCGCGCCGCGGTCCTGGAAGCCGACCATCGCCTCGACGTGGTCGGCCATGGACTCGCGGGACCGGTCGGTGAACTCGTCCGGCTTCTTCTCGGCGTAGTCGTGCCAGTCCTCGACCGCCACGCCCTTGGGCAGGTAGGCCAGCGGGTCGTGCGCGGAGGTCTGGTCGGTGACGACGTCCACCGGCACCTCGCGGCGCAGCAGTTCGGGCAGCACCTCGGCGGCGTTGCCGATCAGGCCGACGGACAGCGCGCGGCCCTCGGCCTTCGCCTTGAGGCAGCGGGCGATCGCGTCGTCGATGTCGTCGGCGATCTCGTCCAGGTAGCGGGTCTCCACGCGGCGCTCGGCACGATGCCGATCGACCTCGACGCACAGCGCGACACCCTCGTTCATGGTGACGGCCAGCGGCTGCGCGCCACCCATGCCGCCCAGGCCCGCGGTGACGGTGAGCGTGCCGCGCAGGGTGCCGCCGAACCGCTTGCGCGCCACGGCCGCGAAGGTCTCGTAGGTGCCCTGGAGGATGCCCTGGGTGCCGATGTAGATCCACGACCCGGCCGTCATCTGGCCGTACATGGTCAGGCCCTCGGCCTCCAGGCGGCGGAACTCGGGCCAGTTCGCCCAGTCCGGCACCAGGTTCGAGTTGGCGATGAGCACGCGCGGCGCCCACTCGTGGGTCCGCATGACGCCGACGGGACGGCCGGACTGCACCAGCAGCGTCTCGTCCTCCTTGAGCGACGCCAGCTCCCGGCTGATGGCGTGGAAGCTCGGCCAGTCGCGGGCGGCCTTGCCGGTGCCGCCGTAGACCACCAGGTCCTCGGGGCGCTCCGCCACGGCCGGGTCGAGGTTGTTGTGGAACATCCGCAGCGCGGCCTCGGTCTGCCAGTTGCGGGCGGTCAGCTGCGTGCCACGGTCGGCTTGCACCATCAGAGGGCTCCACTTCGGATCAGGTCTTCGGCGGCGGCGATCTCGGGGGCCAGGTGGCGGTCCGGGCCGGGACCCGGCACGAGTTCGCGGAGCTTGGCCACGGCCGCGGCGGTCGCCGGCGCCGGCTTGAGGGGTGCGCGCAGGTCCAGCGCGCGGGCGGCGGTCAGGAGTTCGACGGCCAGCACGGTCCGCAGCCCGTCCACGGCCTTGCGCAGCTTGCGCGCGGCGGACCAGCCCATGGAGACGTGGTCCTCCTGCATCGCGCTGCTCGGGATCGAGTCGACGGACGCGGGCACGGCCAGGCGCTTGAGCTCGGACACGATCGCGGCCTGCGTGTACTGGGCGATCATGTGGCCGGAGTCGACGCCCGGGTCGTCGGCCAGGAACGGCGGCAGGCCGTGCGAGCGGTTGACGTCGAGCATCCGGTCGGTGCGGCGCTCGGCGATGCTCGCCACGTCCGCGACCGGGATCGCGAGGAAGTCCAGCACGTACGCGACGGGCGCGCCGTGGAAGTTGCCGTTGGACTCGACCCGGCCGTCCGGCAGCACCACGGGGTTGTCCACGGACGAGGCCAGTTCGCGGTCGGCCACGGTCTCGGCGTAGGCGACGGTGTCCCGGGCCGCGCCGTGCACCTGCGGCGAGCAGCGCAGCGAGTAGGCGTCCTGGACGCGGGTGCAGTCCGGGCCGCGGTGGGACTCCATGATCTCGGAGCCGGCGAGCAGCTCGGCCATGCGCCGGGCGCTGCGGCCCTGGCCGGGGTGCGGGCGCAGGGCGTGCAGGTCGGCGGCGAAGACGCGGTCGGTGCCGAGCAGGGCCTCGACGCTCATGGCGGCGGTCAGGTCGGCCACGTCGAGCAGGTGGTGCAGGTCCTTGATCGCGAGCACCAGCATGCCGAGCATGCCGTCGGTGCCGTTGATCAGCGCCAGCCCTTCCTTCTCGGCCAGCTTCACCGGCGTGATGCCGGCCTGCTTGAGGGCGTCGGCGGCGGTGACCAGCTCACCGGAGGCGTCCCGCACGTGCCCCTCGCCGGTGAGGGCGAGGGCGGCGGCGGACAGCGGGGCCAGGTCGCCCGAGCAGCCCAGCGAGCCGAACTCGTGGACCACCGGCGTGATGCCCGCGTTGAGCATGGCGGCCATCGCCTCGGCGGTCTCCAGCCGGACGCCGGTGTGGCCGCTCGCGAGGGTCTTCAGGCGGAGCAGGACGAGCGCGCGGACGACCTCGCGCTCCACCTCCGGGCCGGCGCCCGCCGCGTGCGAGCGGACCAGGGACTGCTGGAGGGCCGCGCGGCGGTCCGGCGGGATGTGCCGCACCGCCAGCGCGCCGAACCCCGTCGAGACGCCGTAGGTGGGCTTTTCGGCCGTCGCCAGGCGCTCGATGTGCGCCCGGGCGGTGGTGACCGCCTCGCGGGCCGCGTCCGTGAGCGCCACGGGCGCGTCGCCGCGGGCGACGGCGTGGACGTCCTCGCGGGTCAAGGGCTTCGGACCCAGGTGCACCGGTTGCTGCATGTGCACCATCACAACGCGGCGGCCCGCTCCGCACGAGCCGGAGCGGGCCGATCGTGTCTGGTATCCCAGACGGGTGGGTCAGCGGCCGGTCCAGGACATGTCCGGGTCCTGCTCGTAACGCACCGTCTCCAGGACGGCGACCAACTCCTCGGCGGGCACGTGGGCGTCCTTGAGCGTGGAGACGCCCAGCAGCCGGTCGGGCGCCAGGGTCACGGTCAGCGAGCTGTACCGGCCGTCCTCGTACACCGCCGGGTGACCCATGACGGTGAGGTGGGTGGTCGTGGTCACCTCCCACAGCGGGGGCGTCTTCGCGGAGGCCAGGCCGACGCTGTACTTCTGCTCGCCCCGTTCGATCACACCGCCGACCGACCAGTCACCCGAGTCCCGCACGGTGTAGCCCCAGACGGTGAGGCCGTCGGCGCGAACCGGCCGTGTGAACGTCGTCGGGTCCGGCCGGACGGACTCGGCGAACCTGCGCAGCGCGGCGCGAACGTCGGGCACGCCCTTGATCTGGGCGCTCAGCAGTTTCCCGCCGAGCCGCCAGTGGATGGTGTCCTCGGTGAGCGAGGCGGGCGCCCCGTGCACCGGGTCGGTCGCGGCGCCGGGCAGCTCACCGTCGGCCTGCACGTCGAACGTGACCGACTTGCCGGTCAGCCCGGGGTCCTCGCCCCACAGCCGCTGGACGCCGTAGGGACCGAAGTTGCGCTGCCGCTCGGTCACCCCGTCCGGAACCCAGGACACGGAGTACCCGAGTGAGGCGGTGTCGCCGTTGGGTGCCGGGGACGTGGTCGTCATGACCGGCTTGTCCTCGGTCGGCACCTCGGAGGAGGCCGCGCCCGGTGCCGCTTCCTCCAGCGCGGGGCGCGGGATGGCGGTGACGGCGACGGCCACCGCCGTGGCGGTCGCGGCCGTGGCCAGCGCCAGGAACAGGGGTTTGCGGCTGCGCCGCGGGCGGTGCAGCGCGGCGAGCACACCACCGGGCGGCGGGGTGCGTTCGGCCTGGCGCAGCAGTGCGTCGCGGATCAGGCTCTCGGTGTCGGTCACAGTGCCTCCTTCACCCGGTCGATCGCGCGCAGGGTCGCCAGCGCGCGGGAGATGTGGCTGCGGACGGTGGTCTGGGAACAGCCGAGGGTGGTGGCGATCTCGCGGTCGTCGTAGCCCTCGTAGTAGCGCAGCACGACCGCCGCGCGCTGCTTGCGCGGCAGCTTGGCGATGGCGTGCAGCATCGCGTCGCGCACGTCGTAGTGGTCGGTGGGGTCGGCCGTGCCGGGATCGACGTCGGTCAGCGGCACGTGCGGTTTGAGGCGGCGGCGCCACGAGAGGTACTCGTTGGTGACCATCCGCTTCAGGTACGCCGCCGGCGCGTCGAGCCCGCCGATGCGCGCCCACCGCTGTTGCGCGCGGAGCAGGCACTCCTGCACCACGTCCTGGGCGAGGTGCGGGTCGCCGGTCAGCACGGTGGCGTAGCGCAGCAACGGGGTGACCTGGCCGGCCGCGAAGTCCTCGAAGCTGGTCGTCATACCCCTCCAATGCGCGCCGCCGCCGGTTTGTTGAGAATGGGTTCGTGGGTGCGAGCAGCGACGTGCCGGCGCTGCGCCGGGGCCTGGCCGTCCTGCGCCTGCTGGCCAGCCGACCGGGCCCGCTGTCGGCGGCGGCGGTGGCCCGCGAACTGGCCCTGCCCCGGTCCACGACCTACCACCTGCTGGCCGAGCTGGCCGAGGCCGGTTTCGCCACGCACTTCCCGGAGGAGCGACGCTACGGCCTGGGCGTGGCGGCGTTCGAGCTGGGTTCGGCCTACCTGCGCCACGACCCGTTGGAACGGCTGGCACGGCCGTTGCTGCGCCGCCTGGTGGACTCGGTGGGGCGAACCGCGCACCTGGGCGTGCTGCACGGCGCGGAGGCCCTGTACCTGCTGCGCGAACAGCCCCGGCAGCCGTCCACGATCGTCTCGGACGTGGGCGTGCGCCTGCCGTCCCACCTGACCGCGTCGGGCCGGGCGATGCTCGCCCACCTGCCGGACGCCCAGGTCCGGGCCCTGTTCCCGAGCGTCGCGTCGTTCGTGGACCGAACCGGCCGAGGCCCGCGGAACCTCCCCGCCCTCCGCCGCCTCCTGACCGCCGAACGCCGCCGGGGCTGGGCGGTGGAGGACGGCTACGTGACGGCAGGCTTCGCATCGGTAGCCGCCCCCGTCTTCGACCACGGCGAACGTCCCATCGCCGCGATCACCGTCACCTTTCGCCACGTGTGCGACGCGGAATGCGGAGAAACCTGGCCCGAACTGGCCGACGCGGTCCGCCACACAGCCGACGCCCTGACCGAACGCATCGGCGGCCACCGAACCTGACCACAGCCAACACACCTCGGGCGCGCAGCGCCTGCCTTTCAGGGCGCGCAGCGCCTGCCCTTGGGGCGCACAGCGCCCCCGCTTTTGGGCTTTTCCGTCCTCCCCGTATGGCCTGCCCGAAGGGCTACCACACTTTTGGCCGGGTGCAGCCGAAAATTTTGTGAGGGACGAGCAAAATTTTTAGCGGCACCCGGCCAAAAGTGTGGTTGGCTCCGCCAGGCCATACGGGGAGGACGGAAAAGCCCCCGCTTTTCGCTTTTCCTCCCCGGCGGCCTGCCCGCCGGCGAGGCGCTTTTCATCTTTTCTATGCAACGCTTCAGCTCTCAAGCAAACGCGCTGACGCGCTTTCAAGCGAACGCGCTGACGCGCTCTCAAGAGCCTCGCCGGCGGGCAGACCACCGATGGGGGGAGAGGCGTCGTGTCCCCCACCGCATGGCCTGGCGGAGCCAACCACAGATTTCCCCGGGTGCCGCTAAAACTTTTGCTCGTTCCTCGCAAAACTTTCGGCGTCACCCGGAGAAATCTGTGGTAGCCCTTCGGGCAGGCCATACGGTGGGGAACACGAGGCCCCTCCTATAGCTAACAGTCCACCGCGCTGCGCGCGGTGAAGACCCGCGCTGCGCGCGGCGAAAGCGCGAGGTGCGCGGGTGAAGACCCGCGTTGCGCCCGGCGAAAGCGCGAGGTGCGCGGGTGAAGACCCGCGCTGCGCGCGGCGAAAGCCGCGAGTTGCGCGGGTGGAGAGCGCGTTGCGCGCGGCGGAAAGCACGAAGGGCCGCCGGGCGGAGTGCCCGACGGCCCTGGTGCGCGCGCGTCCTAGAGCTGGACGGTCTTCAAGAACTCCGCCGCCACGTTGGCGATGGTCTGCTTGTCGATGTCCACCTTCTTGACCAGCTCGGCCAGGTTCTCCGTGGTCAGCGCCTTGGAGACCTTGTTCAGCGCCTCCTTGCCCTTGGCGTCGACCGCGTCCGAGCGCAGCAGCGGCACGATGTTCTGCGCCGGGTACATGCTCTTCGGGTCGTCCAGTTCCACGAAGTCGTTGGCCTTGATGTCGGCCGACGTCGTGTAGAGGTTCGCCACCTGGGCCGTGCCGTTCTTCAGGGCGTCCACCGTCACCGGGCCGCCGGCGTCGGTGGTCTTGATCTCCTTGAACGTCACGCCGTACAGGTCCTTGACCTTGGTCTGCCAGCGCTGCGCCCACTCGCCGGCCGCGCCCAGGACGTACTTGCCGTCGCCCAGGTCCGCGATGGACTTCACGCCCGACGCGGCGGTCTCCTTGGTGACCACCAGGACGTCCTTGTCCTCCGCCGCCGACTTCTCCAGGACCTCCAGGCCCGACGGCGCGGCCGACTTCAGGGCCGTGTAGACCTCGTCCGACGCGGTCTTCGTGTTCGCCTTGTCGAAGTAGTTGAGCAGGTTGCCGGTGTACTCCGGCACCACGCCCAGCGACTTGTCCTGCAACGCCTTCACGACCAGCTCGCGGGCGCCGATGCCGGACTTCACCGTGACCTTCGCGCCGGTGGACTTGAGCGCCCCGGCGTAGATCTCGGCCAGGATCTTGTTCTCGGTGAAGTCGGCCGAGCCGACCACGACCTCACCCGCCGCGGACGGCTGGTTCGCCCCGCTCAGGTCGTCCTTCGACCCGCACGCGGAAACGGCGAACGCCGCCGCGACGATGACGGCCAACGTGCGCTTCATGCCGTGCTTCCTCCCACTTCGACCTGCCGGGTGCGGCGCCCCGGCTGTGCGGCCAGCCGCAAACCCCTGGGTATGACCAGTCTTCCCGCGAGCGCGAGGAGCACGTCCAGCAGCACGGCGAGCAGCGCGATGAGCACCGCCCCGCCGACGAACTGCCCGTAGTCCAGGACCCGCAGACCGTCCAGCAGCGGACGGCCCAACGTCTCGATGCCCACGTACGCCGCGACCGACGCCGTGGCGACGACCTGCAACGTGGCGTTGCGCAGCCCGCCCACCAGCAACGGCAGCGCGTTGGGCAGCTCCACCCGCCACAGCCGCTGCGCGCCGGTCATGCCCATGCCGCGCGCCGCGTCCACGACGCCGCGGTCCACGTCCTGGATGCCCGCGTAGGTGCCGGCCAGGATCGGCGGCACGGCCAGCACGACCAACCCGATCAGCACGCCCACCTGTCCGCCGCCGGCGACCAGGTACAGGAACGTCACCAGGCCCAGCGTGGGCAGCGCGCGCAGCGCGTTGGAGCCGCCGACCAGCAGCAGCCCGCCGCGCCCGCTGTGCCCGACGAACAACCCGAGCGGCACGGCGATCGCGCTCGCCCCCAGGACCGCGGCCAGGCAGTACAGCAGGTGCACGCCGACCCGCACCGGGATCGACTTGGACCCGGTCCAGTTCACCGGGTCGAACAGCCACGCGAACGCTTCGACGAAGATCATGCGCGCCCCGCCCTCGCCCAGGGCGTCAACGCGTCGCGCAGCGCCACCAGCAGCAGGTCCACCACGAGCGCGAGCACCAGGGTCAGCACGATGCCGACGACGATCGGCGCGAGGTAGCGCTGGCGGAACCCGTCGGTGAACAGGGTGCCCAGGCCGCCGGTGCCGATCAGGGCGCCGACGCTGACCAGGCTGATGTTGCTGACCGACCCCACCCGCACGCCCGCCGCGAGCACCGGCACCGACAGCGGCAGCTCGACGGTCAGGAACCGCCGCCACGGCCGGAAGCCCATCGCGGTGGCGGCGGCCGTCACGTGCGCGGGCACGGCGTCCAGCGCGTCCACCACGGGCCGCACCAGCAACGCCGTCGTGTAGACGGTCAGCGCGATGACGACGTTGAGCGGGTCCAGCACCTGGGTGCCGATCACCGCCGGGATGATGGCGAACAGCGCCAGCGACGGGATCGTGTAGACCACGTTGGACAGTCCGACCAGGAACCCGTTGACCCGCCGGTACCGGTGGCACACCAGCCCGAGCACCACGGCCAGCACGACCGCGAACACCAGCGGCAGCAACGAGAGCACCACGTGGTCGAGCAGCATCGACAGCAGCGCGGCGCGGGTGCCCGCGTCGCCGAGGTAGTCGACCAGCTCACCCACGGCGGCTCTCGATCACGTCGAGGACCTGCCGGGCGGTCACCACTCCCGCGTACCGGCCGTGCTCGTCCACCGCCACGCCCAGCCCCGACGGCGAGGACAGCGCGGCGTCCAGCGCGCCCCGGATCGGCGCGCCCAGCGCGTACAGCGACCCGCCGGGCACGACGGAACCGTCCGGCGCGACCCAGCCCTGCGGGCGCCCGTCGGCGTCCACCACGAGCTGCCACTCACCGCCGGCGGCCGGTTCGGACACCGTCTTCACGGTCCCGACCTCCACGCCGGAGGCGTCCACAAAGGACAGGCTGCGGTAGCCGCGGTCCTTGCCCACGAAGGAGGCCACGAAGTCGTCGGCCGGGCGGGCGAGCAGCTCGGCGGGCGGCGCGTACTGGGCCAGGACGCCGCCCTCGCGGAACACCGCCACCTTCTCGCCGATGCGCACGGCCTCGTCGATGTCGTGCGTGACGAACACGATCGTCTTGTCCAGTTCGGCCTGCAACCGCAGCAGCTCGTCCTGCAACCCCTCGCGCACCACGGGGTCCACGGCGCTGAACGGCTCGTCCATCAGCAGCACGGGCGGGTCCGCGGCCAACGCCCGCGCCACGCCGACGCGCTGTTGCTGGCCGCCGGAGAGCTGCACGGGGTAGCGCTTGCCCAGTTCGGCGGGCAGGCCCACCAGTTCGAGCAGTTCGGCGGCGCGCGAGCGGGCCTTCGCCTTGGACCAGCCCGACAGCAACGGCACGGTGGCCACGTTGTCCAGGACGGTGCGGTGCGGGAACAGCCCGGCTTGCTGGATGACGTACCCGATGCCGCGCCGCAGCGTGGGCGGGTCCACCGACAGGACGTCCCGCCCGTCCACCAGCACGGTGCCGGACGTGGGGTCGATCATGCGGTTGACCATGCGCAGCGAGGTGGTCTTGCCGCAGCCGGACGGGCCGACGAACACCGTGATCGTGCCCGCCTCGACCACGAGGGACAGGCCGTTCACCGCGATCGTCCCGTCGTCGAACCGCTTGGTCACGTCGCGGAACTCGATCACCCCGGTGTCCTCCCCGTGGCAGCCGGTCGGCGGGCCGACCCTCGGCCGCCGGAGAACAAACCCTAGCCCGTTCGACGGACCGCGGCACGGCGTTTCACCATCCGGTCAGTAGGCTGCACCGGTTGTGGCAACCGAACTGGTCCGTGCTCTGCTCGACGCCCGTGGCGTGCATTCCCGCAAGCTGCGGCGCGTGCTGACCCTGCTGGGTGACGACTGGCACACCCTCGCCGACTTGGTTCGGGTGCCCGCAGTGCCCCGCCGGACCGTGCAGGAGCTCCTGAAGGCCCTCGACGCGGACCTGGAGACCAACGGCGACCGGTTCCGCATCACGCCGTCGCGGGTGGCGCACTACGCGGACCTGATGGCCGGCGCCGACCCGGGCGACCCGGTGGACGCCCTGGTGTCCCGCAACACCGCGCACCTGCGGTCCCTGCTCGCCGACATCGCCGACGTGCCGCCGCCGCTGTCCGCGCTGGACCACGTGCAGGCGACCGCGGAGACGGCGCTGAAGCGGGCGCTGTGGCTGGACGCGCAGTACGACCTGGCCGGCCGGTCCCTGGTGTGCCTGGGCGACCACGACCTGACCTCGCTCGCGGTGACCGCGGTCAACCCGGACGTCGAGGTGACCGTGGTGGACGTGGACGACCGGTTGCTGGAGTACGTCGAGGCGCGGTCGGGCGGTCGCGTGCGGACGTCGCACGCGGACTTCCGGTTCGGGCTGCCGCCGGCCGTGCTGGAGTCGGCGGACCTGGTGTTCAGCGACCCGCCGTACACGCCGGAGGGCATGGCGCTGTTCGCCGGGCGCGCGGTGGAGTGCCTGGCCGACCCGGGTTCCGGGCGGGTGCTGCTGGCCTACGGGTTCAGCGACCGGACGCCGGTGCTGGGGTTGAAGGTGCAACAGGAGCTGCAGAAGCTCGGGTTGGTGTTCGAGGCGATCCTGCCCGCGTTCCACCGGTTCGACGGGGCGCAGGCCATCGGCAGCGCGGCGGACCTGTACGTGTGCCGCCCGACCGCGCGGCGCTCGGTGTCGCCGGGCCGGGTCGGCATCTACACGCACGGGCCGCAGTCGGTGGAGGCGTCGGGGCCGAGCGCGGAGGCGTTGGCGGCGCTGGTGGACCTGGCCCCGCGCCCCGAGTCGTCCCCGCCGCCCCGTCCCCGGCAGCCCGGTTGGGCCGAGCCGGTCGGCAAGGGCGCGGCGTCGCTGGCCGTGGACCTGACCGGCGACCCCGGGCCGTGGCTGCTGCGGACGCTGCTGGCGTGCTCGCCCGGCCGGATGGCCGCGCTGGTGGCCAACAACCACCCCAACGTCTCGTCGGCGGCGGGGCAGGCGGAGCTGACGTCGTTGGTGGACACCAGGTTCGCGCTGCGGTTCCTGCGGTCCACTCCGGACGGCAAGCACTGCGTGGTGGTCGCGGACCAGGTCCTGGCGGGCACGCTGGACAACGGCGGGCTGGCCGTGCGGGAGGTGCTGATGCGCGCGCACGGCAAGCTGGGCAACGTGTGGCGCGAGGCGCTGACGACCGTGCTGCGGATCACCAAGCGCGAGGCGAGGGACCGCATCGCCGACCACCCGGACCTGGACAACCGCCTGATCGACCTCCCCCGCCACCGCATCGCGGCCCTGCTCCCGCTCATCCGCGCGTCCGCCGCCGACTGATCTCCGGTTCACGTGCCGGCGGTGCACGCCTGCGCGTCGGCGGTGGGCGCGCGGCGGGGCGGATCATGCGAAATCCCCTCGGTTCCGACGCCCCGCCGGTAACTTCCAGGGGGCGGAAGTGGAGGGCGGCACATGAACCCGAACCAAGGCTGGCCACAGCAGCCACACCCCGGCGCGCCCCAGCAGTACCAGGGCCAACCGCCCCTGGGTGGCGCGTACCCGCGGCAGTACCCCGGGCAGCCCGCCGCCGGCCCGTTCCCCGGCCCGTACGCGGGTCAGCCGGGCATGCCGGGCATGCCGCCGCAGTACCCCGCCGCGCCGCGCGGGCCGAGCGCCGCCGCGGCCGTCGTCGCCGGCCTGCTCTTCCTGCCGATCGTGATCTACACCTTCGTCGCGGCCGTCCTGTCGTGGGAGGGCAAACCGCCGTCGATCCACATCGGCGCGTCGGTGCTGGGCGCGGCCGTCTCCGGGCACATCACCCGCAACATGGACTTCGCGATCACCATCTCCATGATCGTCGCGTCGCTGGTGCTGGTGCTCGCGCTGGTGCAGGTGTTCCGCGTGCCGGGCGTGCGCTGGGGCCTGGTCGCCCTGGGCGCGGTGTGCACGGTCTACTACACCTACGCGACCATCCGGATCCTGGCGCACGGCGCGAGCGAGTTCGTGGTCATGCCGCTGGTCTGCGTGCTCCTGTGGCTGGTCCCGACGATCGTCGCGGCCCTCCCGGCGGTGGGCCGCGCGAGCCGCCGCACCGGCCCGCCCCGACCCGGCCTGGCCCCGCCACCGGCTCGGTGGGGCTGAGCGCCGGCAGGGGTCAGCCGGCCCGCGGGATGTGCAGCGGACCCAGTGCCAGCACGGCGCGGAACTCCTTGGGCGGCACGGGGCGGGAGAACAGCCAGCCCTGGTAGGCGTCCACGCCGACGCCGCGCAGCACGTGGAACTGGGTCGCCGTCTCCACGCCCTCGGCCACGCACTTGCGGCCCATCGCCCGCGCCATGTCCACGACCGCCCGCGCCACGGCGAAGTCCGACGAGTCGTTGCCCACGCCGGACACGAACCGCCGGTCCACCTTGATGATCTGCGCGGGCAGGTCCTTCAGGCGCGCCAACGACGAGTAGCCGGTGCCGAAGTCGTCCACCGCGAACCGGATGCCGCGCCCGACCAGCTCGTCCATCGACTGCCGCACCCGCGACGGCAGGTCCACCAGCGCGGTCTCGACCAGCTCCAGCACGACCCGGTCCCACGGGATGCCGGCCTCGGCGATCGCGTTCGCCACGATGTCCACGAACTCCGGGTCACCGGGCACCAGGCCGGCCAGGTTCACCGCCACCGACACCGGCTGGTCGCCGGGCGTCGGCCAGGTCGCGGCCTCCTTCAACGCCGTGCGCAGCACCCACCGGTCCAGCTCGCGCAGCAGGTCGCCCTGCTCGGCCACGGGCAGGAAGATGTCCGGCGGCAACAGCCCGCGGTCCGGGTGCGGCCACCGCACCAACGCCTCCGCGGTCTGCACCGACCCGTCCACGCCCACCACGGGCTGGAAGTGCAGCGCCAACCCGTCGTGCGCCAACGCGTCCCGCAGCTGGCCCTCCAGGTGCACCTGCCGGTCCGCGGAGGCGATCAACGCCGCCGACGCCAACGACACCCGACCCGCGCCGGACCGCTTCGCCTCGAACATCGCCGCGTCGGCGAACCGCAGCAGGTCGTTGCCCGTGGCGCGGGAGCCGTTCGGGACGGCCGCGCCTATGGACGCCGACACCCGCACCAGCTGCCCGTGCACCGGAACGGCCGTGCGCAACAGGCCCGCGACCTTGGTGGCCAACGCGTCCACGCCGCCGACCTTGTCGATGTTCTCGCAGATGATCACGTACTCGTCGCCGGACAGCCGGGCCGCCGTGCAGCCCTCCGGCAGGCCGCCCTCCAGCCGCCGCGCCAGCGCCACCAGCAGCTCGTCGCCCGCGTCGTGGCCCAGGGAGTCGTTGACCCGCTTGAAGTTGTCGATGTCGCAGAACAACACCGCGACCCGGGACCGGTCCTCGGAGTCGAGCAGGGTCGTCAGCATCTCCTTGACCAGCGCCCGGTTCGGCAGCCCGGTCAGCTCGTCGTGGGTGGCCTGGTGGCGCAGCGCCTCGGCGGTGCGGCGGCGCTCGGTGATGTCCTGGAAGACGGTGAGCCAGAACCGGCGGCCGTCGTCCTGCACGGACAGCGCGATGTGCAGCTCGCAGTAGACGCGCTCGCCGTCGGGGCGGACCAGGATGCGCTGCGGGATCTTGTGCACCCGGTCCGCGCCCATCGCGGTCATCCGGTTCACCGAGTGCAGGCGCGCTTCCTTGTCGTCGGGGTGGGTCAGCTGCTCGGCGGTCATGCCGCGCAGGTGCTCCAGGTCCATCCCGAGCAGGTCGCACAGGGCGTCGTTGGCGTCCACCAGCCGCTCGGCCTCGTCGAACAGGCCGATGCCGACCGGCGTGAGCTGCACCAGGTCGGCGAAGCGCTGGCTGGAGCGCTTCATGCGGGTCTCGGCGGCGCGCTGCTCGGTGATGTCCTGCGCGGTGCCCACGGCCAGCGGGCGGCCGTCGGGGCCCTTCACCACCACGCCGTGGCTGCGGAAGACGCGGACCTTGCCGTCGCGGCGCACGATCCGGTGCTCGCACTGCACCGGCACCTCGTCGGTCGCGAGCTGCTGCCACAGCTCGTCCACCCAGCCGCGGTCGTCGGGGTGCACGAGGTCGAGGTAGGTCTGGTAGCGGGTGTGCTCGTCGCGCGGCACGCCGAACAGGTCGGCCAGCATGTCCGACCACACGACGTCGCCGGTCTGCAGGTTCCACTCCCACACGCCCAGCTGGGCGGCGCGCTGCGCGTCGGCGAGGCGGCGGCGGTCGTCGCGCAGCTGCCGTTCCAGCGCGCGGGCCTCGGTGACGTCCTGGATGGTGCCGTGCACCCGCACGATCCGGCCGGACTCGAACTCCGCCCGCGCGCGGCAGATGTAGACGCGGTCGCCGAACTCGCTGCGCACCTCGGCCTCGAACGGTGTCTCGTCCTTGGCGTGCAGCAGCTCGCGGCGCAGCGACTCCAGCTCGGCCCGGTCCTCGGGGTGCACCCCGCACAGCAGGTCGTCGTCGGGCGCGATGCCCAGGTCCGCGTACATCTCCAGCAGCACCTCGCTGCGGTGCACGGCCTTGGTCGGCATCTCGTAGCTCCAGCTGCCGATGCGCGCGATGCGCTGCGCCTCCAGCAGCCGGGCGCGCTCGGTCTCCAGGGCGCGGTCGGCGCGCAGCTGGGCGGTGATGTCGCGGATGTAGCCGGTGATGAACTGGGTCCGGCCGTCGGCCCGGAGCTTGGCCTCGGCCACGCCCCTGATCCAGCGCAGGTCGCCGCCGGGCCGGACGATCCGGTAGACGATGTCGATCGGGTTGCCGTCCAGCTCGCGGTTGGCCCAGTAGCCCGCGACCATGTCGTAGTCGTCGGGGTGCACGACGTCGAGCACGGCCTGCGCGCCCGGCGTGACCTCGCCCGGCTTGAGCCCGAGCATCTCGTAGTGCGACTCGGACCAGACGGTGACGCCGGTGGTCGGGTCGTACTCCCACGACCCGATCTGGGCGACGCGCTGGACGGTGCGCAGCCGCCGCTGCTCGTCGCGCAGCTCGTCGGCGGCCTTGGCCAGGTCGGACACGTCCACCAGCAGCACGGCGTGCAGGCCGGTGCCCGGCACGGCGCTGCGCACCACGCGGACCGGCAGCAGACCGCCGTCGGCCTGGCTCAGCCGCAGGTCGGGCGCGTCGCCGACGAGCAGCTCGCCCAGCGACCGGCCGACCAGCTCGTCCGCGGAACCGGCCTTCGCCAGCAGCGCGACGGCGTCGTTGGCGCGCATGACGACGCCCTTGGGGTCGACCAGGAGCGAGGGACCCTCGGCCAGCGGGATGCCGTCGAGCGCGAGCGGCGGCGCAGGGCGCGCAGGATCGAGCACCACCGGAGCGCGTCCAACCCGCTTGGGCACGGTCCCACCTTCCCGTGACTACGGCAGGGATGAACCGGCCCGGACCGCACCCGAATACGGCGTCCCCCTCCACGGGCAATATTCACCCGAGGAGAGGGACGGTATCGCTTCGGAGCGTCATCGCCCACCCCTCTTCGGGCTAACGAAACAACTCGAAGGTGGTTTCGCTGGTCCGTTGAGCCGAACGGGCGGATGCGGCCGGAGGTCTCCCAACTCCGACTGGGGGTCAGGCTACTCCGTCCTGCCGAGCTGCCAAGGCCACGGCCGCCGCGACTTCGGGTCCGACCCGCGGGTCCAGCGCGCTGGGCACGATCCGGTCCACCGCGAGGTCGTCCGCCGCGACCGCCGCGATGGCGTCGGCGGCGGCCAGCTTCATGCCCTCGGTGATCCGCTTCGCGCCCGCGTCCAGGGCACCCCGGAAGATGCCGGGGAACGCGAGGACGTTGTTGATCTGGTTGGGGAAGTCGCTGCGCCCGGTGGCGACGACGGCCGCGTGCCGACCGGCGACGTCCGGGTGGACCTCCGGGTCGGGGTTGGACAGCGCGAACACGATCGAGTCGCCGGACATGCTCGCGATCAGCTCCTCCTCGACCTTGGAGGAGGAGACGCCGACGAACACGTCCGCGCCGCGCAGCGCCTCCGCGATGCCGCCGCGCAGGCCGGAGCCGTTGGTGACCGCGGCCAGCTCCTCCTTGACCGGGTTGAGGCCGTCGCGACCGGTGTGCACGATGCCGCGCGAGTCCACCACGGTGACCTCGCCGATGCCGGCGGCCAGCAGGATCTTGGCGCAGGCCACGCCCGCCGCGCCGGCGCCGGAGATGACGACCCGCTGGTTCTTGACGTCCTTGTCGAGCACGGCGTTGGCGCCGCGCAGGGCGGCGAGCACCACGACGGCGGTGCCGTGCTGGTCGTCGTGCATGACCGGGACGTCCAGGGCCTCGATCAGCCGCTTCTCCAGCTCGAAGCAGCGCGGGGCGGCGACGTCCTCCAGGTTGACCGCGCCGAACGACGGGCGCAGCCGGACCAGCGTCTCCACGATCTCGTCCACGTCCGTGGTGTCCAGCACCAGGGGGATCGAGTCGAGGCCGCCGAAGGTCTTGAACAGCGCCGCCTTGCCCTCCATGACCGGCAGCGACGCGCTCGCGCCGATGTCGCCCAGGCCGAGGACCGCGGTGCCGTCGCTGACCACGGCGACCAGGCGGTGCGCCCACGTGTACTTGGCGGCCAGCGAGGGGTCGTCGGCGATCGCGCGGCTGACCCGGGCGACGCCGGGCGTGTAGGCGATGGACAGGGCGCGCGGGTCGGCCAGCGAGGCGGTCGCGCCGACCTCCAGCTTGCCGCCCTCGTGGGCCCGGAAGATCTCTTCGTCGGTCAGGTGCGAAGTCAGCGTCTGCTCGTTCTGGGGTAGGTCGTTCAATGCGGTCACGGGAGTCCCTCCTGCGGTGCGCGAGTTGCTTCGGCGCACCGGGACCGGCGTTGTCACGCGGATCTTCGGGGCCTGTCTGCGGGCCGGGCCGCGCGGTCTGCACGGCCGCCCTGAACGTGCGGTGCGGGCAACTATGACAGCGCCGGCCGATCGTGTCTGCGGCGGGGATCACAGTTTTTCCGCAGGTCAGAGGGCATATAGAAGAACGTACGTCCGGTTTTCTGCACCGACCGGTCGGTTTTCCCAGGCAGGATCGGTCAAGACATCCGATCTCCTAGGGTGGGCGCCATGCAGGCACGCGAGCTCAAAATTCCAGGCGTTTTCGAGTTCACCCCATCGGTGTTCCCGGACGACCGCGGGCTGTTCGTCGCCCCGTTCCAGGAGACGGCGTTCGTGGCGGCGGTCGGCCACCCGCTGCGGGTCGCGCAGACCAACCACAGCGAGTCCAGGCGCGGGGTGGTGCGCGGCGTGCACTACGCCGACGTACCGCCCGGCCAGGCCAAGTACGTGCACTGCCCGCGCGGGCGGCTGCTGGACGTGGTCGTGGACATCCGGGTCGGGTCGCCGACGTTCGGGCAGTGGGACGCGGTCGAGCTGTCGCCGGAGCGCTTCAACTCGGTGTACCTGCCGGAGGGCCTGGGGCACGCGCTGATGGCGCTGGAGGACGGGACGATCACGTCGTACCTGTGCACCGAGGGCTACAACCCGCGCGCCGAACGCGCCCTGCACCCGTTGTCCCTGGACCTCCCGTGGCCGGCCGGGCTGGAGCCGGTCCTGTCCCCCAAGGACGCCGCCGCGCCCTCGTTGGACGAGGCCCTTTCTTCCGGCTTGCTGCCTTCCTACGACGAGTGCAGCGCTTGGTACGCGAAGCTGCGCTCCTGACGCGCTCTGCGACGCACGCATCGGCGGCTCTCAGCGCAGTCGGCGGGGGCGTGGCCAGAGCCGGAACCGGATCACCCCGAGCACCTCGGCCGCGCCCAACGTTCGCGAGTCCGTAGACGCGAACGGGTTGTCCCCCTCGACGTGCCAGCCGTCCCCGTCCGGCCGGACCGCACGCTTGACCGACAGCTGACCGGGGCGGGCCGGCCACCTGACCAGCACAAGATCGTTCGGCCGGGGCGGTCTTGATGTTTCGAGGGTCACCACGTCGCCGGTCCTGAGAGTGGGGACCATCGAGGGTCCGGTCACCCGCACCAGCGGCAACGGCCTGGGTCGCGCGCGTGCCAACGATCACCTCCACCTGCCCTGGCCGAGGCCCCGGAGTAGGGTTCGGCACGTCGGAGCATCCACTGTCAGGGAGGAACAATGCGACTGCTGTCGCGCATTCTCCGCCGCCCGCTACTGGAGGCCACCGCGCACTGCGACCTCCCGTGCGGTGTCTACGACCCGGCGCAGGCCCGGATCGAGGCGGAGTCGATCAAGGCGGTCCAGGAGAAGTACCAGGCCAACGAGGACCCCGAGTTCCGCGAGCGCGCCATCCTGATCAAGGAGCAGCGCAGCGAGCTGGTCAAGCACCACCTGTGGGTGCTGTGGACCGACTACTTCAAGCCGCCGCACTTCGAGAAGTACCCGGAGCTGCACGACCTGTTCAACCGCGCCACGAAGGCCGCGGGCGCCGCCGGCACCAAGGGCTCGATGGACCCGGCGAAGGGCCAGGAGCTGCTCGACCTGATCGCCCAGATCGACAAGATTTTCTGGGAGACGAAGGCTGCGGCCTGACAACCAGGCCAAACACGGCGCTGACCAGCGGAAACCTTCCCGTCTGGTCGGCGTCGTTTTGCATCATCGGTCACCGTTGCGCGTCCTCTCGCGGCCCCATGACGGCCCAGACCAGTCCACATCGGACACTATTTGCACCACCTGTCGTGTACCGATCGGTCAGTCGGCTAGCCAGGTCGGCGGGTGCAACCGACATGTCTCGAACGTCCTTGCGCAGGTCACCCGATCACGACGGTGCGCACCCCCGAGCGGCGGTTCCCCGCGCTGCCACCGACACCCGACAGGTGTTCCGTGGTTGCTCCTTCCACCTACCGCCAAGTGCGCATGCGACCCTCACAGCCCGCCTCAGCGCCCTGCTCCTCAAGCGCACATTCCGAAGCACGTGGAATCTGGCGCTGTGACCTGTGTCACGTGGGACAACCTGCGGAAACGTCCCGAGAAGCCAACGTTGCACACGTTGAGCGTCAACAGCACCGCTTTACAGATTGGCACCGCTGAGGTGTCATGTCCCCGACCGCCACATGTGTTGACATCACATGACGCAGGTAGAAGGCACGGGTGGACCACGAGGCCACAACCTCGTGACCCCCGAAAGGGCCAGCCGGAGGACGCGACCCTCCGACCAGCCCTCGGGTCACTAGAAGATCAAGTGACCCACCGCGTTCCACAGGTTGAATACCAGTAGAACGCAGTTCGTTGTGGTGAGCACCGGGTGCCGGACCTTGAACCTAAACTCGACGGTTCGGCACCCGCCTTCGCGAGCCTCCATCGGCGGCTTCGCGAAGTCGTCGGCCATCCCACGGCCGCCCTTCGTGGTGCGGCTCGCCTCGCGACGCCCCGCACCGTTCTCGCACTCGCACATCCTGTTCGACTTCTCCTTTCTCGAACCCCCCCGGGGTGGGATCGAGCTAGCCGCTTGAGGCGACTCGGTGAAGTTGATCAGGTTCGACGCGGTTGGGCGGCCAGCCGTGAGACTGATCGACTGGGGCCAAAGTACGTAACCCGCGCCACTTCGCCAAACTCCAGCAGGCATGACGCACGTCACTGTAACAAATCCGAGCAGCCTCCCGACCCCGGCGTTTGCGCAGCTCAGCGAGCGATAGCGGTCCCGTTAAAAAACCGAGACAGCCTGAGATCAGTGAGGTGTTGATCACTTCCGGTAGCGACCCGCCGGCCCTCCGTCAGCTCCGGCTCGGGTAAGCGCGGCTTCTCGCTTCAGGAGAGACGGCGCTACACGACTTCACGAGGCCGGACGTTGGCAAGCCTGGGGGCTGGTCAACGCCGCCAAGGCGTTGAGCTGTCCACAGGCGCGGCAGCCGAGCGCCGCGCTCAGCGCTGCCAGGCCGGACCGGGAGCGCTCGTCCCGAACCGGGACGGCTGGGTGCCGATTCGACCCGAGTGGCGCATAATCGAACATATGTTCGACAAGCTGAGGCCGGAACCTCCAGCGGGCGGGCGGCAGATCGTGGTAAAGCCTCCTCGGCCCGTGTGGGTGGACCTGGGCACGGTCTATCGCGTCGGGGCTCCTCGGCGCAGCGTGCCGAACGGAATCGACCTTCAGGCCACGGTCCCCGGTGAGCTGCGGTTGTGGGACCTTTCCACCACAGGGCATTGGGCCGGGTTCGTGACGTTCGCCGTCAGCTCCGGCCGTGGGCGGGCCAGTGTGGGCCAGTGGGTGTTGGCCGACGCGCTCCGACCGCGCACCGACTAGTCGGCGCGCGGTCATGATCGGCCTGCAACAGAAGTGAACCCTTGCGCGCAGCCCGGCCGCTGGCGGAGCGGAGCGGGAGCCGGGCGAGCCGGGATCGATGCGCGGGAAGTCCTGCTTCTACTGGCTGGGGCAGGGTTCGTAGTCGCTGATGATCCATCCCGGGCCGACCGGGTTGGTCAGGGTGAGGCGGCCGAACTTCGGGCCGACGTCGTGGCGCGCTCCGGAGAAGACATCGCCCCAGTAGACCTCGCACAAGTTGAAGGTCGCCGTCTTGCTGTTGACCTGAAGCGCGGAGGAGTCCCACGACGGGTACTCGTACTTGCGGGGATCGCGGATCTGTTCACGCATCCGACGCACCGCGTCTTCACATGAAGCCGCGCCGGGTATAGAGGCTGTGAACTGCGCGCGAGCGTCGTCGGAGAACATGAAGCACACGCCCCACTCATCCCCCACGAGGACAGCGGAATTCAGCCGCTGGGCGAACAAGCGCGGCTCGCGCAACCTGAGCATGGACACGTTGAACTCGTGCTCATCAGGTGTCAGAAGCGGCCGGTGTGCCTCTTGGTATTGCCACACCCCGTATCCGGCAGCAGAGCCGACCAACAGCAGGGCCGCCACCGCCACCGGTTGCCATCTGCGCCACCGAAGCACCACCACCACAACAGCGGCGACACCGGTCGCGACACCGACCGCGAAGACGGTCTCGGCCGTCCACACGAGGTAGCCGACAACAGCGGCCAGGACCAGCGGGCCGGAGAAGCGGCACCACCCCTCCGGAACGAACCGCTCCACCACGCGCACGACCGCGGCCGCGCCCAAAGCCACCCAGGCCACGATCAACGACCAGCCGGACAACCCCCACAGGACCGCCAGCGCGCTGGCCAACCCTAACCGGAAGGCGCGGACAGTCAGCCACTGGTGAACTCGTCCATGTGTCCCACCGCGAGCCGTGTACTGATTCAGCTCGTGCGGGCGCTCCCCCGAATGCCCCATACAGCCATCATCGCTCCGAAGCAGGCTGTTCGCGGGCATTCGGCGAAGTCAACTGCCGCATGCCGCGTGCGTGGCCGACTTTCGCGGTTCCCTGCGGGGGCCGCTGGCCGTGTCCTCCCGCCGTTGCGGGACGGCCTCCGGTGCCTCGCGTGTCGCGCCCGTGGGCCGCCAGGCCCACGTTGGCGCGACCGAGGACATCGCCGGAGGCCGTCCCGCAACGGCTCAAAGGACACGAACGGCCAGCGGCCCCCGCAGGGGGCCGCCTTGATGAAGAAAAGAAACTCTGAACACACGAGCAGGCGACGCACGCGGTCAGGACGACAAGCCGTAGTGCGCAGCGAGCTTGGCGAACTCGCTCCCGCGCCTACGAGTGGCACGGTCGAGCAGCATTTGCATGGTGGTTGTTGCGAGCGGCTGACGCCGTGCCCAGTCAGGTGCTAGCCGCTTCGCGGTCGCGAGATACGAAAGCGCCCGTTGGTCCTGTCGGATCTGGGCCGCTGCATGCGCAAGATGGAGTTGATGCCCGGACTCCCAGAAGGCTGGTACATCGCCCCGTGGCGGCGGAACTCTTCCTGCAAGTCGTAGTGCTGCCTCCGGGTCCCCAAGACGCATCTTGTGGTCAACCAACTGGAACGCGGCGACCCGTGGACCAAAGATCGCGGCTTCGTTCGCCATGTCGTGTGCGGCTCGGACAGCGGCAGACTGTGCTACTACGAGCAAATCCTCAGCTCGGCGGCGACTTCCGGAACGCAGGGCGGCACTCGCCGCGTTGAAGATGAGATTTCCGAAGATCCCCGTGCGGGCCTGGTCACGGTCGAGCATCCTCGGTTCGATCTGCTCGGCTGCTTTTGTCGCAACCATCTCGGCCTCTTCGTCCCGCTGCTGACGCACGAGAGTCCACACCATATAGCGAAGCGATATTGCAGACTCAACTTCAACAGCGTCCGACTTTCGAGCAGAATCGAGCGCCCGCTTGGCGGCCGTCCACGCCAGATCATCCATGTTCAGGCGGCCTGCCATGCCCGCACCAAGTCGGTACGCTGCGGAAAGGTGACGGTAGGCCGTCGCCTTGTGGTCACCTTCCGAGTCGTGCACCAGCCTCCGTGCATCCACCAACAGCGCCGGCAACGCTTGGATCAACTCTCGGTGATTGCCGGAGACGTAAGCCTGCCATGCACGGTGCGCAGTACGGGCGAGTTGATCGGCACCCACCACTTCCACATCATCCGCAAAGTCGGCTAGGCCTGGCACATCACTCTCGGCGGTGATTGCGCGGCGCAGAATAGTATCAGCTGCCCGTTCTTCGGCTGCTGCACTATCGCCCTGAACACCAATCAGGCGCGCGGGTGTCGTGTTCAAGGCTTTGGCAAGCCTAGCAAGCGTCTCCGGCCTTACGGTGCTGCGCTCGCCACGCTCGATGCGCCCAACGGTATCTACGCCAACCCCGGCCGCGTGCGCTAGTTGGATCTGGGACATGTCTTGAGCCTTACGCAAACGAGCGAGATTCTCCGAGATTGAGGAGAACATGACCCCTCCCTTCGCACCCTAGCAGGGCAGTTCGTCCGACACCGGTGCACCCGACTCGCAGAATAGAACTTCACCCGACCTAACGGCCGCTAAGGCAGATTTGATCCTTCGCGCTAGCAGAGGTGCCGCCAGTTCGGATACTCGATTCATATGAAAAAGGCCCACCGACCGGATCTCGGGATCATTGAGTTCGATCTCGCCAACCTCCACGTCGCTTATGAGCCCGCCGTCGAAAACGAACGCCAAGCCCTCCGGCATGGGGCCGTCGGTGGGAATATGATCAATCACCAGCAGTCGCCCTAGCTTGCGATATCCGCCGATCTCCTCCTGGACTTCGCGGATGGCAGTGCGCCAGGGGGCCTCTCCGGCGTCAACAGCCCCGCCTGGGATCTCCCACGACTTCTTGTAGGTCGTTTCGAGCAGTAGCACCCGGCCTTCCTCGTCCCGGAACAGGACGCCAGCGCTCGTTCGCTTGCGGTTGAGAGAGGCCGCGTACTCGTCGTAGGGCAGGAGGTCCACAGCCTCTGAGGCTACTCCCACACCACCCTTGACCGGATCTCTGCTTCAGAGGCAGAGATCAGCCCCCGACCAACATCAAATTGTGCACGCCAGGCTGTGTTTTCGCAGGTGGGGCGGGGCCGACACTCACAAGGTGGAGACTGTCCGGTCCGCTTCGTAGGGGGTGCGTGGTGACCCACGTACAGGTGCTGTTCACACCATCAGAAGGTGCGCGCGTCGAGGTCATTGGATGGCCAGGGTCCGAACACCAGGCCCTCCGGCTCGTGTTCTCGAACGATCACGTCGTCGTCATCGGACCGCCAGCGAGCGAGGACGGTGCGGCTGTACTCGCTCAGTTCCTCGTGGAGCTGAGCGGAACGAGCGTGCAACTGGCCGCCGCGTTGGATTCGAGCAAGGGACGACACGCGCTGAGCAAACCCCGCTTGTCGTCCTTCCTCACAGATTCCCCTACCCGTTGGCCTACGACCGACCACACTGATCACTTGGGTGAGCCCGGTGCCGCGAGGCTGCCGGAATGAGCCTCCGTGTGCGGGAGTCGGCCGCGGACGCCGCAGTGTTGTGCACCATCCGGCTGCAACCCAAAAACTGGTGGCGCGTCGGCGAGCTGGTGGAGGCGTCCGGGTTGGACATCTCCGATGTGGAGTCGGCCGTGAAGAACTTGGCCAGCGTGGGCTGGCTGCATCGGCGTCAGATCGGCCGCGACCCGCTTAGCCGTCGAGAGAACTGGGCCTATCGACTGCCTGAACGGCTGAACCCGACCTCGCGGTCGTCGGTCGTGGTGACCGACTCCCAACTGCGGCGGGCCAGAGCTGGTCGTGGACCCGCTGGCGACACCGTTTCCGCTTACTCGTTGCCGGTCTTCGCACAGGTCGTCCACGCCCTGCTGCGGATGGAGCCTTACCGGGAGGTTCTGACCGTGGCTGACTTGGTGAAACGCTCACGCGTAAGCGAATCGATGGTGCGCAGCGTCTGCCGGGATCTCATGGCGGCGGGTCACCTAGAAGCACGGCGGTCAGATGGGCGGGACGGGAAAGCCCGGCGCGGCACGCAGATGTACCGGATGACGGCGTTTGGTCGGGAGGTCTACCTGACCTCGGCACCTGGTGAGTGGGAAGCGGAGGTGATCGGCCGTGAGCGGAGCGTCAGGTCCGGAGCGCACGGGGTCAGAGACGCGCTGGGCTGAGGCGCTCGCGGCCACCTCGTTTTTCGCGGCGAGGACCGCTGTGTCCAGATTGACCCCACGCCCTGACGCTGACCCTCAAGCATGGATGCGCTACCACCGCAAGGCAGCGCAGGTGTACCGCCGAGTGTCCGAAGTTGACACGATGCACAAGTACGAGGCCGCTGGATGGGCGCAAGCCGAAGAGATCCTTGCGGAGCGGATCAAAAAGACGGGTACCAGCAAGCGCTAGCCCTTCCACCAGGACCGCAGTACGACGGAGGCTCCCAGGTTGCCGGGTGCGATGATCGACCTGGTACGTGGACTCATCGTGCCGACTGGACACGGTGGTACGTGTGGCGACGGTCGGAGCGGGTTAACCAAGTAGAACTACGACCGAACAGCGGCGACTGAGTGGAAGGGACCGGCGGGGCGTGACTCCAGCGTTTGACGAAGACAGTGCCCGGCAAGTGCTCGTAAAAGCTTGCCACGAAGTCGGCTTCACCGCCGACAACGCAAGACTGCTCCGACTCGGCCAGAACGCTATATTCCACCTTGAAAGTGAGGGCGTTGTTGCGCGAATAGCACGCGCGGGTAGCGACCCAAAGCGAGTTCGATCGGAAGTTGATGTTGCGGAATGGCTGGAGAAGGTCGATTTTCCGGTGGCAAAGGTTGCTCAACTTCCTTCAGGGGCGGGGCAGCCATGCGCCATCGATTCACATCCCGTAACGTTCTGGGAGTACTTCAAGGGTCGAAATGGAAATCCCGGCGATATCGGTTCACTTGCACAACTTCTATCACGCCTTCACTCACTCAATGCGCCTTCCACCTTCGATCTACCTCACGAGAATATGCTCGACCTGACAAAAGAACGAGTGGCTCGCGCCCCTATTCCGGACGACGACAAGAAATTCCTAACCAACCTTTGCGATGACTTGGAGCGCGAAGTTCAAGCGCTGAACTACGCCCTCCCGGCCGGACCTGTCCACGGAGACGCGCACGTTCAGAATCTTCTCGTCTCCGACGCCGGCCATGTAATTATTATTGACCTGGAGCGATTCGCATGGGGGCAGCCCGAATGGGATCTAGCTATGACTGCCACCGAATACGCGACTGCCGGATGGTGGACGCCACAGCAATACTCCACGTACGTAAAAAACTATGGCTTCGACGTCACTGACTGGTCCGGCTTCCCTGTGGCGAGGGCCGTGCATGAACTTAAAATGACGACGTGGATCATGCAGAATGTCCACACGTCAGCGAAGATCGCCAACGAGTACGGGCTGCGCATGGGCACGCTCCGGCACCGCGACAACATCGGGATGTGGACGGCCTTTTGAGTCAGGCAACCCGAGAAAGCACCACAGCAGTCCCTAGAGTTACCTGCGGATAGTGAGCAAGGATTCGCTCCGCCAGTTGGCCACTCAACCGGTGATTAGGATGCGCCAACGACAAGCTCCGATAGAAGTCGGTCAGATATCGGACGTATCTACTCGATTGCAGAGCGCCCGCCGCGTCGATGGCGTCCACGGCAAGTGCCACAGCTTCGTCAATGTCACCATTGGTTAGCGCTCCCGCCGCGCTTACCATTCCGATAAACGCCCTAGTGCGCGGTGGCGTACCATCGGGCATGGCGAGTTTCGTGAACTGCTGAACCTCAAGCGGCCTGCCTAGATCTCTGAACCCGTGGGCCGCCTCTCCTGCCAACTCGGCCGCGTCAAAGTACCCGATCCACTCTGGCTCGCTTCCGAAGCTTGCTCGGGCGAACTCCTTTTCCGCATTCGTCAGTACGCGGGCGAATTCCTGTGAATCCCCGGCGCTTGCCAGTGCTCGGGCTTCCATAGCGATAAACATGGCGTTCACGGCAGGCGTTGCGATTCCTCGCGCGGCAGACTGCGCCGCTCGGGCAAATTGCAGCGCGTCCCTGTAGCGACCAAGGAAGTTCGCCTGGTGACTCAGGTTCGACAGCAGTCGTGCCCCCGTGACTGGACTCTCGGCCTCTCTGGCCAGCCGCAAACCTTGAATGAAGTACCGCTGAGCCGCTGCGTGTCGGCCCGCGTCGTATGCACTCCACCCCAAGAGTTGAGCCACGTCGGCGGCTGCACTGAAAAGTTCCCGGCGTACCGGCGTTGGATGTTGCTGCCGAAGTAGCGGGGAGATTTCCGTCTTGAAGTAGAAGAGCAGCATCCGCCGGACGTGACCACCGCCGAACTTGAAGTCAAGATCCATAAGGTGAGCTGCGGTCGAGCGGATAGCGGCGGCAGCGGTCGCGCCGGACCTCATCGCTGGGTCACCGGCTGTGGCTACTTGGAGCCCATCACCGAACAGGTAGCCGGTGATCGTCTCGGAAGTCGCAGACGAGTTCCACTGGGCGGTGAGCAAGCTCGGCTGGTCTTCGAGATCGGCTGCCGTGAGCTTGCCAAGTTGGTCAAGCGCTGCGGTCGAGGACTCCGGATACACAGAAGCGTCCGCGGTGCTGTCAGCCCCCACGGACTGGAGACCGGAGTCGAATCCGATGTCCTCGGGTCTCACGACTCGCCCCAGCTTGGCGCCCAGTGCTAGGGCTATGTACTGCTGCGTCGCAGGCTTCGGGCTCGTTCCGTCCAACCACCGCTTCACGGACACGTGGTCGGCCGCGATCGACTCGCCGTCACGGGCCGCCAGGTCCCGGACCCGTGCGGCAAGCCCCTTGTTGCTCACCCCTGCTTCACGCATTACCGCAGCTAGAAGCCGGTTCGGCTGCTTCGTCACGCTCATGTCTTCACCCTGGCGACGCGGGTGCGCACCCCATCACGCACACCCCGTGCACCCCCCTCGTGTTCTTGTGCACCCCTATGAGCACACTGTTACACACCCCGTGACCTGGCGTTTGCTGTTCCCATGACGACAACGCCAAGTGAGCTGGAAATTATCCGCAGCCGGCTCCTCGCGATCACGGAGGAGGTGCTCATGATCAGCGAGTCACTTGATCGCCTGGAGCAGGGCCGCCGCCTTCGAGTCGTTCGACTCGCTCGCGAAGATCGGCAACGGCCGCACCGAGAGCATCAAGGGCCTGCATGATGTCGGCCGTTGTGGCCGGGGGCGTTGGTCCATCTGGATCCCGAACGAACACACCAACGTTTGGGATGCGGGTGACCCAGCCTTCCTCCGCGAGCAAGCCCAGGGACCGCTGCATGGTTGCGTTGGTCGTCCCGTATTGGTCAGCAAGCGACCGCACGGGTGGCAACCGTTCGCCTGGCCGCAGAGCGCCGCTGGTGATCTTTGCAGCGATCTTGGCTGCCACCTGCTGATACGGGTGGCTGTGGGTGCTCTCAACATCCATGTGCGCAGGTTAGACGCCTCGTACTAGCACGTGCGAGCACCACTCGAATGGAGTAGTGACGTACTAGTACGTTTGAGGTGTACTTGTACTAGTACGTATCAACGACGAAGGGAACATCATGGCTTTGCAGGATCTGCCGGTCATGCTCAACGGCTACCGGCTGATGATCACGGAGGCACCCGCCGCCAAGATGCGGGAGGCGGAGGACGGCACGGTCACGCCGGTCGTGGACCGGGTGTCCGGTGAGGTGCAGTACGTGGTGACTCTCTTCGCCAAGCCCGTGCCCGTGGAGGGGCGCAAGGCGGGCAAGGGTGAGGAGATCCGCGTGAACCTGCCCGGCGACCCCGGCGAGGGGTTCGAGGAGGGCATGTACGTGGAGTTGGTGAACGCGGTGGTGAACACGTACGAGATCCCGGACCGCGTGGACCCGCGCAAGATCGCCTCGGCGGGGCTGTGGTTCAAGGCGGCTGGGCTGAAGCCGGTGGCGCGACCGGTGCGCAACGCGGCCTGATGAGCCGCTGATCTCTGTTCCTTCTAGGCGACTTCCTAAGCCGTTCTTCTTGGGCTGCTTGTTCTTTGTCAATTCCACAGTGGGTAGAGCCATGCCTGAATCCGGCGCAGATCGTTGCTGCGCCGGGGTTTTCGGTGGACCCCAGTGCCCTTCGCGGGTTCTGGGGTTCGCCGTGGTCCCCGTATCGGAGGTGGTGATGGCTGAGCAGGTGTTCCCGGTGGCGGTGCCGCCGGGTGGGACGGATGAGCGGTTCACGTTCGGGCTGATCGTGGATGTGGCGGCGGTGTTGGAGCGGCACGGGTTCCCGGACGCTTCGGGCAGCGGTGCCGATTTCGTGGCGTTGCGCCAGTCCTTGTTCCGGTTCCTGTTCTCTCCGGAGAGGTGGTGACGGTGGCAAGCAACAAGAAAGCTGAGGAGCGGTACGCGAACTTGGTCAATTCGATCGACTTTGTGACGGAGCAGTTCGGGCCGCTGGACAGGTTGATCGCGAAGATGCGGGAGAACCCGGCTCCGCCCGGGTCCTGGCGGGTCACTCCGCCGGAGGAGCTGAAGCGGTTGCTGGCGAAGGTTCAGGAGAACCTGACCGCGTTGAAGGACCGGGCGATCCGGTACGAGACGGAGTTGAAGACCAGGGAGTGGAAGGTCTGATGTCACAGCAACTGATCACGGCCTTGGAGTGCCTGGACACGGCAATGAAGCAACTCCAGCGGGCCACGTTGGACATCCCGTATCGGCGGGAGGGCTTCAAGGCCGATCACAACACGTTCGTGCGATCGGTGGCGGTGCTGCGCACGCAGCTCTCCTACTCCCGATCGCAGCTCGAACCAGCGTCCGCGCGGCGTCGGCGGAAGGGGCCGCGCAGGTAGCGCGCCTGTAGATCACTTCACGGCAACGGCCGATCACCTCGCTTTGGTGGTCGGCCGTTGCCGTGCCTAGCCAAAGGATTCGCAATGGTTGAGCGGCCTTCGGGCACGTCCCGGCGTTCGGCCGGGTGGGAGTTCCGCGCCGTGCGGTGGCTGGTTCGCCACCCCGGCGCGATGGTCGGCCCCGGCGGTGTCGGGGCGGCGCTGGTCGAGTTCGGGCCGCACCTGACGGGCGGTGTCGTGGGCGGCCTGGCGGTGGGCACGGCGGCTTGGTACCGGGGGCACCCGGACACCTTCGACGCCTGGGCCGCACCGGTCCTGCGGGCCTGGCGGCGGCGGTGGGCCGGGGCGTACACCGGTCGGCGCTGGACCAACCTGATGGGCTCGTGCGGGCTGACCAAGACCCACCACAAAACCGGGGAAGTCCTGGTGCCCCGCGTGCTGCGGGTCCGGTCCTGGTCGCCCTCGATCGACACGGTCCGGGTGCGGCTGGTGCCCGGTCAGGCGCTGCGGGCGTTCTCCGCCGTACTGCCGGAGCTGGCCGCGACGCTCAAGGCCGAACGGGTCGCGGTCGAGCAGGGCAAGCCCGGTGAGGTCGTGCTGATCGTCCAACGTGACGAGCCGTTCGACCGGGTCATCCCCGCCCCCGAGATGCCCGAGTCCTCCGACGCGGTGAACCTGCGTTCGCTGTGCCTGGGGGAGACGGAACTGGGCGGAGAGTGGCGTGAACCGCTGATCAGCACCCACCACCTGACCGCCGGCGCGACCGGGTCGGGCAAGAACTCCGTGGTCATGGCCAAGCTGCGGGCAGTCGCCCCGATGATCCGTGACGGGCTGGTCCGGCCCTGGGTATGTGACCCGAAGCTGTTCGAGTTCGTGGCGCTCAAGCCCATCCTGGACGGCCGCTACGCGGACAACCCGGAGGACTGCTCGGAGCTGATCGACCGATTCGTGGACAACATGACCCGCAAACAGAAGCGGTTGCAGCGCAAGGGGAAGCGCTCCATGCCGGTGTCGCGGGAGAACCCGGTGGACTGGCTGATCCTCGATGAGGTCGGCTTCCTGATGGCCTACAACTCCGAGTACGCGCACGCGATCGTCAACGCCTGCTCGGTCATCGCCAGCATGGGCCGCGCCACCAACGACGTGCTGGACGTCTACGTGCAGGAACCGTCCAAGGACGTCCTACCCATCCGGGACCTGATCCCGCACCGCGTGTGCCTGCGGGTCACCTCCGAACGGCACCCGGACATGGTCCTGGGCGAGGGTGCCCGCGAGCGGGGCGCGATCGCTGACGAGATCGCCGCTGACGGCTCCACCGCCGGTATCGGCTTCCGAGTGGACCCGCGTTCCCGCACGCCGCGCCGAGTCCGCGCGGCCTACACCACCGACGCGGATGTTGACGCCCTGGTGGCGTTCGTCAAAGCCGGTCCCGCCGACTCCGGCTCGGGGCTGCGCGTCGTCGCCTAGTCCTTGTTCGTCCTTCTCCCTAAGGGGTTTGCCATGCCTTCAAACGCTTCCCGATCGTTGGACCGAATCATCCGAACTGTGCGGTCGCTGATGCGCTCGCATGGCCTGCCGCGCCCGGACCGGTTGCTGATCTCGACCTTGTCGGGGTCGGTGCACATCGAGTTCAACTCGGGCACTGCGCCCGACCGGTTGGCCGCGCTGCTGCTGTGGACCACGCGACTGGACGGTGTGATCCTCACCTGGACGCTACGGCCGGATCGCACGCTCACGGTGGCCGCGACTGGGCGCAATCGAGCCGGGTTGTCCTTCGGCTTGACCGCGTCAGCCACGGTCCGGGACCTGGATGGGTCCGCGGGCGACGCGGGCGGGCTGGTGGTGCTGGGCGGGGAGTTCCGGTTGGCCCCGCTGGTGGTCGAGCCGGTCACCTTTGAGGAGGTCGCCCGCCTGGTCCATCTCGGTCGCGCCGTCGCCCGCCGCCGCGCCGTCACTTCCGGGTCGGTGGCCGCGTGAACATCACCGATGAGGACCACTCGATCTACGGATACCGGGCGCTGATGCTCGCGCTGTTCGGCCACACCGGACGGCCTCCTGCCTGGCGGAAACAGGCGGCCTGTCGGGGCCTGGACACCGAACGGTTCTTCGCCACCGGCACCAAAGCAACGGACAGTGCGGTCGCCATCTGCGCCGCCTGCCCCGTGCGGGATCTCTGCCGGGAAGACCAGCTCGCTTGGGAGAGCACCGGCCCCCGTTCGCGTCGCTACCGCCCGGCTGGCGTAGTCGGTGGCCTGTCCGGCTCCCAACGCCGCACCCACCACTACCCCGCCCCGATGGACGGCACGGACTCGGAGGTCGCCTGATGTTGCAGCTCGTCATCCCCGTCAAGCTCCGAACCTTCGGCCGCCTGGTCCTGGCCGTGCTCGCCACCCTCGCCGCGCTTGCGGCCATGTGGTTGGTGTGTGGGCCGGTCGGCGTGCTCGTGCTCCTGGCCCTTGTGGGCGTCCTTGGCTGGCTGCTCGTGCGGGTAGTACGCGGTGACTAGTCCGTCTCCGCATTGCCACTCGTGAGGAGGTGAATTCCCTTGTCCGACACACAAGACGCCACCGCCGAGAGCACCGCTGGGTCAGGGGAGACTCGGGCCGTGCGGCGGCTGCGGGCTCGCCTCGCCGAGTCCCACCAACTGCACGGCCTGACCTCGGACCCGCTGCTGCACGCGGTCCGCCTGGAACGCTTCCGCGTCTCGGTGACCCGCTCCATGTGGTTCTTCCTCGCCCTCGGCCTGGGCTTCACCACCACGGGCGTCCACGAGTTCCTTGCCGGTCACCTCACCCCGGCGGCTGTCCTGTGGTGGGGTGCGTGGCTGGTCGAGCCGGCCTTGGCGGGCATTCTCGTGACGCTGCTGCGCTGGGAAGCGGAGATGCTGTCGCAGGGCCTGGCCGTCGATGCCGCGCCGGTCGTGTGGCTCAAGCGGCTCCTACTCGGCGCGACCCTGGTCACCAACGTGTGGTCATCGCTGCGCCCGCCGTCCGGCTCGGTGCAGTACGGCGTGGTGTTCCTGCACGTCGTGGTGCCGCTGGTCGTGTTCCTCATCGCGGAGGTCATGCCGGTGATCCAACACCGCTGCAACACGGCCAAAGAACAGGCGCTCAGTGACGCTGAGCCGCGCCCGCTGGCGGTCCCCGTGGCCTCGTCAACCCAGACGCGTCCTACCTCGTCAGCGGGCCACTCGGCGGCCTCTCCCGTCGCGCCCACCCCGCCCCGGACCCCGTTGAAGTTGCCTGCGCACCTACAACAGCAACTCGCAGAAATGGCCGACCAAGTCCGCGGGGAGGGCCGGGCCGTCACACCGGCCGATGTCCAGGCAAAGGTAAACGTTCCGGACGCCTTCGCCGCGCTCCTGGCCGCGCAACTGAATGCCTCCAAGGCCACCAACGGCCACGCGGCGGTTTCACACAACTGACGACATCGAACGTCCGCTCAACTTCGCGGGGCATGACCACGAACCACCGGTCGTGCCCTGCTTCGTCGTTCTCCACCACTACCGGAAGGGGGTGCCCACGTGGTCCTCACACTCGATGATCGAATTTCGGACAGGGTCCAGCGGGCCGACTACCGGGACTGGCGCGACAAGGTCACCGCGATCGGCGGATGCGCCCAACCCATCCGCCTGTTCGGGGCCTGGCAGCTCCACAACCTCGACAGCACGAAAGTCCTCGCCCACCTCGGCGGAGACGTCATGGTCCCCTGCGGCAACCGCCGCGCCTCGGTCTGCCCCGCCTGCTCCGACCGCTACGCCGCCGACGCCTTCCACCTCATGCGCGCAGGCCTGGCCGGCGGCACCAAAGGCGTCTCCGAGACCGTCGCGGACAAGCCCCGGGTCTTCCTGACCCTGACCGCCCCATCCTTCGGCTCGGTCCACAACCGGCCCACCACGAACAGCGGCAAGGCCCGGCCGTGCACCGGATGCGGCGCGTTCCACCACCCCGACGACCCGCGCATCGGCGGCGCGGTGAACCCGGACGGCTACGACTACGAAGGCGCGGTGCTCTGGCAAGCCCACGCCGGGAAGCTGTGGCACCGGTTCACCATCGCCCTACGGCGTGCGCTGGCCCGTGGCGCGGGCCTGACGGTGCGGGAGTTCAAGGACCACGCGCGGCTCTCGTACGCCAAGGTCGCCGAGTACCAGCGGCGCGGCCTGGTCCACTTCCACGCCGTCATCCGCCTCGACGGCCCCGAAGGCTCCCACGACCCAGCACCCGCCTGGGCCTCCGTGGACCTGGTGGAGCACGCCGTACGGGCCGCCGCCCGATCGGTCCTGGTCGAGACCCACCGCCCGGACGGCACCGTGCTCGGCCTGACCTGGGGCGAACAGGTGGACGTCCGGCCCATCCGCGCCGCTGCGGCCGGTGAGGTCGAGGACCAGGCGGGCGCGGTCAGTGACGCCCGCCTCGCCGCCTACGTCGCCAAGTACGCCACCAAGGGCACCGGGGCACGCGACACCCCCGACCGGCCCATCCGGTCCCAGCTCGACATCGACCACCTACGGGTGTCCGACCACCACCGCCGCATGATCCAGACCGCGTGGGACCTCGGTGACCTGGGCTTTTACGAAGACCTGAACCTGCGCAAGTGGGCGCACATGCTCGGGTTCCGCGGGCACTTCCTGACCAAGTCCAAGCACTACTCGACCACCTTCAAACGCATCCGCGAAGACCGCCGCGCCTTCCGCGCCGCCGAAACCCTCGAACGCCTCGGCCTGGAAGCGGACTCCGTGGTCGTGGTCAACGACTGGGCTTTCGCCGGCTCCGGCTACAGCAACGACGCCGAACGCGAGCTGGCGGCGGCACTGGCCGAACGCCTACGCGCACAACGCCAGCGCAAGTACATAGAGGAGGTAGCGGCGTGACCAAGCTGTGGGGAGTTCAGGAGCTGGCCGCCTACCTCGGCGTGCCGGTCGCGACCATCTACAAGTGGCGTACGCGGAAGTACGGTCCGCCCGGCCGGCGCATCGGCAAGCACGTCCGGTACCGCCAAGCCGATGTTGAAGCCTGGATCGCCTCCCTGCCGGCGGAGGTGGCCTGATGGGGCACGTCCAAGATCGGTGGATGAAGAAGGTCCCGGACCCGAAGCGTCCGGGCAAGACCGTCAAGGTGCCGACATCGCGGAATGGGGTCGGCAAGCGGTACCGGGCGCGGGTGATGGGGCCGGATGGTGAGATCACCGAGAGCTTCATGGATGGCGAGTACAAGGCGGCGCAGGACTGGGTTCGGGCCACCGAGACGAGCCTCTCGCTCGGCACATGGGTGGACCCGAAGGTCAAACCCCCTGAGGTAGAAGGCGTCACGGTGGAGGTCTTCGCCACCAAGTATCTGGCTGACCTCGACGTAGACGAGTCGTCGCGGGAGATCATGGAGATGCGCTTCCGCAAGCACATCTTTCCGCACGTCGGTGGTCAGGCGGTGGCAGCCGTGAAGGCTTCAGACGTGCGGTCCTGGGACAGTGCGCTGCGGAAGCTGGGGCTTTCCGACCAGTACCGGCACACGCTGTTCAAGAACCTCGCAGCCGTGTTCAACGCCGCATTGGACGATGAGCTGATCGGCAAGAACCCGTGCAACGGCAAGTCGGTCAAGATGCCGAAGCCGGTGAAGACCAAGGTCAAGCCGTGGCCGGAAGACAAGGTCTGGGCGGTTCGGCGAGCACTGCCGAAGCGGTTCCGCGTGCTCGCGGACCTCGGAGCCGGCCTGGGGCTCCGTCAGGGTGAGTGCTTCGCGCTGGCGGTCGAAGACCTCGACCGGGAAAACCTCCAGGTGAACGTGTGCCGGCAGGTCAAGACGGTGCGGAACCAACTCGTGTTCGACCTGCCGAAATACGACAAGGTGCGGGAGGTGCCGCTTCCCGAACCCGTCCTGGCGGCGGTGGACAGGCACATGGAGGAGTTCCCGCCGGTGGAGATCACGCTCCCGTGGGCGGTGCCGGGAGGTCGGCTGGTGACCGCCCGCGTGATCGTCACGTCCGTGCGGAGCCTGGCGATCCGGGCGAACGACTTTGACCGGAACTACTGGAAGCACGCGCTCAAGGCGGCCGGGATGCCGCACGGTCGGTACGAGAACGGGATGCACGACCTCCGGCACTTCTTCGCCTCGGTGCTCCTCCACCGGGGCGAGTCGATCAAAACGGTCGCCGAGTGGCTGGGGCACTCCGACCCGGCCTTCACGCTCCGGACCTACACCCACCTGATGAAGGGCAGCGAGGACAGCACCCGGAACGTGATCGGCGATCTCTACGCCCGGCAGGACGGCCCAGACGGCCCCACGACGGCCCAGAT
The DNA here is from genome assembly GCF_040647305.1 of Saccharothrix sp. NPDC042600. Lineage (NCBI taxonomy): Bacteria > Bacillati > Actinomycetota > Actinomycetes > Pseudonocardiales > Pseudonocardiaceae > Saccharothrix > Saccharothrix sp. NPDC042600. Next base: position 56,422 of record NZ_JBEZBW010000039.1, read on the forward strand.
CGACTCCCAGGACCCATAACCGCTGGTAGGTGCCGGTTTGTGGACAGATCGACAAGATCTTCTGGGAGACGAAGGCCGCGGCCTGACCGCTCAGCGTGGCGAACGGCGCCGACCGGGGGTTCCGGGTCGGCGCCGTTCTCTTTGTCGCTCGACGCACCCGCCGCTTCCGCCGCGCAGCGCCGTTCGACACCTCGACAGCCGATAAAGATTTCCGCCGACCTGGAATACAACATTCTGGGCAATGGTGAACTCCGCACATCTTCAGATTGAAGACGGCGATGCTATTCTGAATCGACTGAACTTTCGAGATGACATTTTTGCGGAGAGGACGCCCCGATGCGCGAAGCGCGTGAACTGCTGGACGTCCCCACGCAAGGCCGCGAGTCGACGCGCAAGCGGCTCATCATCGAGATCATGGTGAAGTCCGACCGCCAATCGCAGCTCTCGCGCCGCATCGGCGTGTCGCAGGCACTGGTTTCCGGCGCCATCCAGGACCTCGCCAGAGAAGGAATCGTCGAACTCGACGCCCCGAGCGGCGGACGGTCCAGGGGCAGGGTCCGGTTGAAGCCGATGCGTGGTGTCGCCGTGGGCATCGACATCGGCTTCAACCACGTCTCGGTGGTCGCCCGGCCAGTCGACCAGCCGCACGACCGCGTCGCGGCCCGCAGGGAGGGCCCCGGCGCGAACGTGGGCCTGCGCCGACTGCTCCCGGAGGTGCTGCGGCTCACCCGCGATGCGGTCGACGAGACCGGACAGGGCATGGCGGACCTCGTGTCCACCGGTCTGGCGGTGCCCCGCATGGTGGACCCGCGGACAGGTCGGCTCACCACCCCGGTGCTGCCGCCGTGGGAGACGGACGACGACCCGGCCGCCGACCTCTCCGCCGAACTCGGCGTGCGGGTCGTCATGGACAACGACGCGAACCTCGGTGCGCTGGCCGAGCAGACCTACACCTCGGACGACGCCGTGGAGCACGTGGTCTACGTGAAAGCCTCCACGGGAGTCGGCATCGGAATCGTCGTCGGTTCGAACCTCGTCCGGGGTCAGCGCGGCATGGCGGGCGAGATCGGGCACCTGACCGTCGAGCCGGCCGGCGAGATGTGCCTGTGCGGCGGGCGCGGCTGCCTGGACACACTGGTGGGTGCCGAGTCGCTGCTGGCGCGGGTGAAGCAATCGCAGCGCGGCACGACCAGGGACGCGCCGACCACCCTCGCCGAACTGGTGCTCAGGGCCCGCAACGGCGACGCGGTGTGCACCAGGGTGCTCAACGACGCCGGCCGGTCGCTCGGCTTCGCACTCGCGCAGCTGTGCAACCTGATCAACCCGCACCGCATCGTGGTCGGCGGCGAGTTGGCCGAGGCCCGCTCGATGGTCCTCGACCCGTGCCGGCAGGAATTGACCAGGTTCGCCCTGTCGGGTGCGGTGACGCCGTCCGCCGACTTCGAACTGCGCGCGAGCACCCTCAGCCCGTACGCGGAGGCGCAGGGCGCGTTGATCCTCGGGTTGCGCTCGCGTTCGTCGAAGTGAAACCGGCGACCGTCGAACACGGCGTCCGGACTTCAATCCGGCGAAAAGCCGTCATCGATTTGCAGGCTGACCGCCGCGCACCGCTTTCACTCGACCGAGTCACCAGCGATCCACGACCGGATGACAACTCGACGTATTACCGCTGACTGCATTCGGTCGCTGGAGAGCCGGCAATTCGATGGGATACGCTTCCGCCCTCATCAAGTCCTTCGCCGAGTCGGGCTCGTGGAGCCCGCAGGGCTTCGAATCGAAGGTGGCGACACGACATGAACTTCCCACGGCTGACGCGCGCGCGGTCGATCACCCGGGACCGGTGGGCCCGGGCGGGTTCCTCCGCGCTTCCCACCGACCCGCACTACCAGCCGCCCGTCCTGCGCAGTCCCGGCCGGCTGCGCCAGGTGACGCTCGGCAGCTCGTCCAGCGGCAACGCGGACGCGAATTCCCAGTACTACTGGTAGGCGCCCGATGTCGTCCTCCGAGTCCCGTCCCGCTCTGCTCGGCGTGTGCCCCGGGGTGGGGGACGAGGTGGAGCGCGTGACCATGCGCGACAGCGGCCGGTGGCGGCCCGGTGAACACCGGTCGGCTCGGTGCCCGGGGGGTTATGTGGCCGTGGTCGGCGCCTGCCTCGTCGACGATGCCCGGATGCGTGCTGATCTGGCCACCGCCGTGCGCGACGATCGGCCCGAACTGGTGGCCTCCTGGCCCGGCAGCTACCTGGCGGTCCTCGTTCGCGATCGGGAGGTGATCGCGTTCGTCGACCTGGCCGGTCAACATCCCCTCTACTACGCCGGCACCCCCGTCGTGTTCGGCACGAGTCCGCGGCAAGTGGTCGAGACCGCCCGACTCGCACGGAGGCCGGACCCCGTGGTGGTGACCGCCGACGTGTTCTGTGCCGCTGTCCCCACCCTGACCCGTAACCTCACGCCGATCACCGGCTTGCGCAAGGTCGAGGGCGGACAGGCTCTGCGCGTGTCCCGGACCGGTGAGGTCACCCTGTGGTCATATGCGAGGCGCGAACCGGACGAGTCCTTCACCACCGAGGATTGCGCCGCAGCCCTGCGGGACGCGCTCGACGCCGCGGTTGCCGCTCGCATGTCGTCGGGAGCGACCGTCAGCGCGGACTTCAGCGGCGGCTTCGACTCGACCTCCGTGGCGTTCCTGGCTGCCCGCCACCGCGCCGAGCCGCTCACCGTGTTCACCTACCACCACCCGGACGCGCCGGCCGACGATCTCGTCCACGCGCGGCGCAACGCCGCGCTCGGCCACGGACTTGACCTCCAGGTCGTGCGTGGCACCGCCGACACGCTCGCCTATCGCGACATCGATTCCCACCCCTTGGACGAACTGCCCGACTTCGCCGCCGCGGTGCGCTCACGCAACCACCTGCGGTTGCGCCACGTCGCGTCCACCGGCGCGACGGTCCACCTCGGCGGTGAGGGCGCGGACGCACTCGTCGTCGCGCCGCCCTCCTACCTCGGCGACCTCGCGCGAACCGGCCAGGTCGGACGCCTCCTCGCGGACAGCCGGTCGTGGGCCAGGCTGCGCAACGACTCGCCCGCCCGGGTCGTACGTCGGGCGGTGCGACTGTCGGCCACGTCCCGGCGGCGCGCGTTGCACGACCTGGCCCGGCGGCTCCGCCGCGGTGAAGCCCGCCAGCCGACCTGGGTCGACGCGATCTCCTGGTGGCCGGGTCCGGGGCCGGAAACACGCTGGCTCACTGCCGGCGCGCGCTCCCTGCTCGCCGACGCCGTCCACGAGCACGGGGCGCGGCGCGCCGACGCGTCCGGCGGAGGAGTGGCCGATTACACCGCCCGGCACGACCTGGAACGGTCCGGCGCTGTGCAACACCGGTTGAGCGAGATCGCCCGGCCCTACGGCGTCTGGCCGCACGCACCCTTCCTGGACAACGATGTCATCCGGGCGTGCACCATGTTGCCCGCGCACCGGCGCGCGGTGGGTGCGGAGTTCAAGCCCTTGCTGCGCAACGCCCTGCGTGGCCGGGTGCCGGAGACGGTGTTCCTGCGGCGTGGCAAGGGGAACTACATCGCCGAGGATTACCGCGGAGTGCGCGCCGCAGCCCCGGAGCTGAAGAGGCTGCTGAGGTCGTCGCGGCTCGCCGACCTCGGTGTGGTCGAACCGCGATCGGTCGTCGACTCCGTCGAGGACGCCGCCGCTGGAGCGGGCACTCCGTTCCCCGCGCTCAACCGCCTCTTGGCCTACGAGGTGTGGCTCGGAGCGACGTCGTGACGCGGTCGGCCGCAACAGGGGTTCCCGATCACCTCTACTGGGCCTCCGGGGCCACCGGGACGACCTTCGTCCTCGACGGCAGGTCGGGGCGGTGGCACGTGCTCAACCCGGCAGCCGCCACGCTCTGGCGTGAACTGAGACGGGCGGGGGATGTCGGCCGCGCCATCCGCACGACGGCGCGCCGCTACTCCCGAGCGACAGCGGCCGTGTACGAAGAGGACGCCCGTCGAGTGGCTGCGGACCTGCTCGACCGCGGCCTCGTCATCACCGGTCTCCCGCGGAAGGCGCCGCCTGCGCGGTCGATCGCGGGGCGACCCTCGGGCCTGGTGTCGGTCCAGCCGGCAGGCGGTCGCCCCGGCTGGCGCGCTCGGCTCGGTGTGGTGGTCGCGCTGGTCCTGTTGCGCCTGCCGTTCTGGCTGACCGTCCGCCTGGTCGGCGGGCTCGTGCGGAGGTGCGCCCGGCCGGCGACCGTGGACGAGGCCGTGGCCGCGGTCGAGGCCGTGTGCGCGGCGGCGGACCGGCACATCGGCCGCGTCGCATGCCTGGAACGGTCCCTCGCCGTGGTCGTCTCCGCCGCGTTGACACGCCGGCGAATCCGGTGGGTCATCGGAGTCGCCGAAGACCCGGTGGAATTCCACGCGTGGCCGGAAATCGCCGGAGTGATGGTGGACGTGCCCGGCGAACGAGCCGCGACTGAATTCATCAAGGTGTTCGAAATGTGACGACCGGAGGTGCCCGGGGGAACCCGGACACCTCCTCTCCGCTAGCGCACCCACTGCCCGATCGGCAGCGCCTCGCCCGTGACCAGCACGACCAGCACCACGACGAGCACGAGCACCACGCCGCGCACAGCGCGCAGCATGTCGGGGGTGGAGCAGTGAGCGGTGAACTCGACCTTCAGCTTCATCGGTTCCTCCTCGGCGGTGAAAAACCACTGTGCAGACGATGCGACGGGATTGCAAATGCCTTCGCACTAGTTGCGCGCCGCCCCGCTGCAGCGGTTCTCCAAACCGGTGCCGCTGTCTCGCGAATTTCACCCTGAGCGCTTTTCAGGTTGAACACGGCGGGTCGCCCGAGTTCTCTCACAGCGCCATTTCGAACGACCAGCGGCGAGGAAGCCGAGCCGTGCTCCGCTCACCCTCACCCGCCGTCGCCCTCCGAGGGCTGGACAGGCGTGCGCAGAACTTCACATCGCGGCAACTCACGCACACGGCCCCTAGATGCGGCCTGCCGGGCACCAGAAACGCCGAATTGAACAGCCATCCAGACCCGAACGCGCCGTTTCCATCACAACTGCCCGCGCCGCACCCCTGAAAGCACCCACCCGAAGCCCGCCAAGTTCACTCGATCAGCCCAGTGCCCCAGCGCGCCGCTGCGCCACGCGCACCACAGACGACCGACGACTCACCGCCGGCGGTCATGCCCTGACAACCACCCGCCGACCCGAACCGGACGACGAGTCGAGCGGCGATGGCTCCGCTCTCCGCCAAGAGTCGTTCGTCACGGCGACGAGCTCGCGACCGACCCGATCAGCCGCCCGACACTACGATCGGACGGGTGAGTTCCCACGTGTACCTGTTGCGCCACGGTCAGACCGAATGGTCCGAGAGTGGGCGGCACACCGGGCGTACCGACGTTCCCCTCACCGCCGAAGGCGAGCAGCAGGCGCGGCGGGCCGGGGCGGTGTTGGCGCGGTTGCGCAGGACCGATCTGCCGCCGGCGCTCGTGTTGTCCAGTCCGCGGGAGCGGGCCTGGCGGACGGCGGAGCTGGCCGGGCTCGACGCCGGGCGCACCGAGGAGCTCGCCGAGTGGGACTACGGCGACTACGAGGGGCTCACCACGCCGCAGATCCGGGAGACCGTCCCGGGCTGGACGGTCTGGACGCACCCCATGCCCGGCGGCGAGAGCCACGGTGACGTCCACAAGCGCGCCATCGGCGTGCTGGAGCGCGCCAAGCGGGCGCTGCCCGGCGGGGACGTCGTGCTGATCGGGCACGGGCACTTCAGCCGCGTCCTGATCGCCACCTGGCTGAACCTGCCGCCCAGCGAAGGCGTCCACTTCGGACTCGACCCGGCCGGCCTGACCGTGCTGGGTGACGAACGCGGCGACCCGCAGGTCCGCCGCCTCAACGTGCCCGCCTGGGAGGTCGAGGGTGACTGACGCCCGCATCCGCCGCGCCCGCCCCGAGGACGTGCCCGCCATGGTCGGGCTCGCCGAGGAGCTGGCCGAGTACGAACGCGCCCGCCACGAGTGCCGCCTGACCACCGAGCAGCTCCACACGGCCCTGTTCGGGGACAACCCCGCCCTGTTCGGGCACGTGGCCGAAGTGGACGGCCGCGTCGTCGGGATGGCGTTGTGGTTCCTGAACTTCTCCACCTGGCGCGGCACGCACGGCATCTACCTGGAGGACCTCTACGTCCAGCCGGGACAGCGCGGCGGCGGCCTCGGCAAGGCGTTGCTCCAGGCGCTGGCGCAGGAGTGCGTCGCCAACGGGTACCAGCGCCTGGAGTGGTCCGTCCTGGACTGGAACGCCCCCGCCATCGGCTTCTACAAGTCGCTGGGCGCGATCCCGATGGACGAGTGGACCGTCTACCGCCTGACCGACCAGGCCCTCACGGACCTGGGAAAAGTGGACGGCTGATCTCAGAAGGCTCACGAAACGGCGAACACCGATCGGTTTCCCGTACGGGCTTGACGCGCAGTTGACATCGTCCCGCGCCGGGACCGACCGCGGAACCCCGATGTGGGCGAGTGTCGCCCTGCCCGCGGTCGTCCGGAAGGAAGTTCGACCGTGAACCAGACCGACGCCTCCGTGGGCATCATCCCGATCATCATCAGCATCGCGATCGCGGTGTTCATCATCGCGGCGATGTGGAAGGTGTTCGCCAAGGCCGGTCAGCCCGGCTGGGCGGCGATCATCCCGATCTACAACATCTACGTGCTGCTGAAGGTCGCGGGCCGCCCGGGCTGGTGGCTGATCCTGATGATCATCCCGCTGGTGAACCTGATCGTGTCCATCATCGTGTCGCTGGACGTCGCCAAGTCGTTCGGCAAGAGCGGCGCGTTCGGCTTCTTCGGCCTGTGGCTGTTCGGCTTCATCGGCTACCCGGTCCTGGGCTTCGGCAGCGCCCGCTACCAGGGCCCCGCGGCGGCCTGACCCGTCAGCGCCGGACCTCCCGCACCCCCGACCCGCGGGAGGTCTGGCGCACCAGGCCGACCCACCAGATGAACGTCAACGCGATGACGGTCGGGTTCTTGAGGAAGAGCAGGACGGCCAGGTAGCCCTGGCGGGCCTCGGGAGCGAGCAGCCCGCCCACCACGGTCTCCAGCACCACGTCGAACAGCAGGAACGCCACCGACAGCAGCACGCCCTGCCCGACGAGGCTGGGCCAGTGCGCCGAGGCGAACCGCGAGAACCGCCCCCAACCGAGCCGCGCGCCACGCAACCCGAGCCAGGCGACCGCCACCACCAGCACCACGCGCGAGACCGCGACGAGGACTTCCGACGCGGTGGCGAGGCCGGCGGGCAGCCAACCGTTGACGACGACGAGCCGCTGCACCGAGCCGACCAACGACAACCCCACCACCAACGGCAGATGCCGCAGGTAGAACCGCCACACCCAGACCGGCACCTCCCACGCGAGCCGCAACTCGGCAACGAGCCGAGACCGACCACCGACCACGGATGCGCGGGTGGGGGTGGGGGCGGAGCTTGGGGTGGGGGCGGAGGCGGGCGTGGCGGCGGGTGCGGACGGAGATGCGGCGGCACCGGCTGCGGTCACGCCGCCGACTTCAGCCTCGCGCCCAGCTTCAGACATGCCGCCGCCCACCTCGCCGGCTCCGGCTTCGACCCCACCTCCAGATGCCGATCGGCCCGCGACTCCCGCTCGCGTGCCGACTCCGGCACCGGGGTTCGCCGCTCCGGCATCGGAAGCGACGGCAGGCGTAGAGGCACGGGCGGACTCCAACCCCGCCCCGGCTCCGGTCCCCGCAGCCGCTGCTGCACCTCTGGCTTCGGTCGCGCGCTTGACCCGGGACACACCCATAGGTCCGGTCGCGTGGTCGGCAAAGGCACCCATTGCGGGGCTGGTCGCGGCACCGGGACCGGGCTCGGGCACGGCGATGGGGCCGGCGTCGGAGTCCAGTCGCGTTGTCGGGTGCGGATCGCGGGCGGTGGCGGGGGACGCTGGGCGTTTCGTCGTCACTTCAGCCTCCTGAAAATTTTAGTTCAGTGTACTGAAATGTTCCGCAGGGTAAAGTGACGGGTATGAGGGACATGGGTCGTGAGTTGAGCACCGCCGTTGTGGCCTTCCACGAAGCCGTCGGCGCGCGACTCGGTGTGTCCGCCGTCGACCAGCGCGCCCACGCGCTCCTCGCCAAGCACGGGCCCATGACCGCCGGCGACCTGGCGAAGCTGATCAACCTCACCCCGGGCGCGGTCACCGGGGTCGTCGACCGGCTCGAAGATGCCGGGCTCGCTCGGCGTGACCCGGATCCGCAGGACCGGCGGCGGGTGGTCGTGCAGGCGTTGCCGGGCAGCTTCGGTGACGCCTTCAAGGAGCTGAGCGCCGCCATGGCCCAGCTCGCCGACCGCTACACCCCCGAGCAGCAGCAGGTCATCGGCGACTGGGTCGCCCGCACCATCGACGTCCTCAAAGACCAGACGCGGCGGCTGAGCGCTGCTCCCGTCCGACCTTCGCGACGGTGACCGCCAGGCCCACCCCACCACCGTTGGGAACATCAACCACGTGCCGCCCGGCAGGACCAGCACGTTCTCCAGCGACTGAAGGTTGTGCAGATGGGGGCAGGACCCGCGTCGTCGGGTCGGGAGGGGCCGAAGGGTGGCTCAGCGCAGGACGCCGACCGCCCCGTAGCTCACGGTCTCGGCGCCGCTCGCCGCCGGGCCGTCCTCGCGCCAGCGCGTCGCCAGCACCAGGCCCGGTTCGAGCAGGTCGAAGCCCTCCAGGAACGGTTCGATCTCCGCCTTGGACCGGGCCATGATCGGGGTCATCGTCTCGGCCGCCACCGCGACCAGCTTCTCCACCATCTCCGGCTGCACGTCGGCGGTCAGGTGGCTGACCACCAGGTAGCTGCCCGGGGCCATCACGGCGCGGTAGCGGGCGACCAGGTCGGCGGGGCGCTCCTCGTCGGTGACGTACGGCAGGATCGCGACCATCAGCACGGCCACCGGCTCGGACAGGTCCAGCAACGCCCTGGCCTCGGGGGAACCGAGCACCGCGTCGGGGTCGCGCAGGTCGGCCTCGACCATGGCCACGTTCGGGTTGTCGCGCAGCATCGTGCGGCCGTGGGCGGCGGTCACGGGCTCGTTGTCCACGTAGACCACGCGGCACGTCGGATCGACCTGCTGGGCTACCTCGTGGACGTTCCCGGCGGTCGGGATGCCCGAGCCGAGGTCGAGGAACTGGCGGATGCCGGCGGACACGCACACGCGGACGGCGCGGCGGAGGAACGCGCGGGTGTGCTGGACCATCTCGGCGGTGGGGATCACGCGCATGGACTGCTCGGCGAACTCGCGATCGACCGCGAAGTTGTGCGCGCCGCCGAGGTAGTAGTCGTACAGCCTGGCCACGTTGGGGCGCTCGGCGTCACTCGCCGACACCCTCCTCGGGGGGTTCTGCACCGCACACCTCACCCTGCCTGCTGCCGGAGCGCGCCCGCCGAACCGTATCCGGCTACTCCGTTCGTGTCCATCCGCCAAACGTGAACACGCAGGGTGATTGTGACTGGTGAACCGCTCGAAATCCAAACCCGGTGGTGCCCCGGCCGAGGGGGCGATGCAGGGGAAGGGGGTCAACCCCCTCGGCCGGAGAGCCGTTTCGTCACACGCCGGCGTAGGAGCGGATCCAGTCGCGGTAGCGGGTGACGGCGGTGTAGTTCGAGCGGGTGGAGCGGTCGCTCGTGGAGGCGACGCCGACCTGGTAGTACCGGCCGTCGACCGGGCTGGTGGCGAACATCGGGCCGCCGGAGTCGCCGCCCGCGGCGATGCCGTCGATGCGGGTCACCGAGATCGCGACGCCGCCGCGGTAGTCACGGCCGTTGACCGAGGTGACGCGGGTGTTGGCGTACTTCAGGTAGCGGGACTGGCAGTTGATCTCGGGCTGGTTGGTGCAGGTCGCGCCCCAGCCGTAGAGCTGGACGGTCTGGCCGACCTGGACCGCCGTGGTGGTGCCCAGCGGGGCGTAGGTCGCGGAGACCGACCGGTCGAGCTGCGCGAGGGCGAGGTCGGCGGAGGGGTGCTGGATGATCCGGGTGGCGGTGGCCATGGTGCCGCCGGTGGTCTGGTCCAGGCTGCCGATGCGGAAGCTGTACGTGCCGGAGCTGGCCACGCAGTGCTGGGCGGTCAGGACCCACTGCGGGGCGATGATCGTGGCGGAGCAGTTCTGCTGGCCGTTGCGGAACAGCCGGGCCGCCCAGGGGGCGTTGTTGGCGTAGCCACCGCCGATGATGTACGGCTGGACGTCGGACTCCTGGGCCTGTGCGGCGGGGGCCAGGGTCGTCAGGGCGAGGGCCGAGAGCAGCGCGGCAGCCGCTCCGACCACCGCGGACAGGGCGCGGTTCAGTCGCATGGATTCGTCACCTCAACGAACGCAGGGAGTGGTGATATCACCACGCACAGCGTCACTCGTTCGAGTGACTGGGAACACCCGCCGTTCGTTGGCCAACGCCCAGCCGATGGTCTGGGGCCGAACGGCCCCACCGCCCCTAGGCCTCGTCCTCGTCGAGGCCGAGCGCCCACCGCCGCACCGGGTTGGTGAACAGCAGCACGAGCGCCACCACCACGTACAGCCCGAGCAGCGCGCCCCAGAGCTGTTGCTTCGACGGCCCGTACATGTACCAGGCGACGCCCAGGAGGAGCAGCTGCACCACGATCGACGGCGTCCGCGCCCAGTGCCTGCCCAGCACCAGCCCGATGCCGACGGCCAGCACCGCCACGCCCAGCACCGCGAAGTACGCGGCTTCACCGAGCACGTTCCCGGTGTCCTCCGCGCCGAACGCCCGGACCACCAGCGCCACCGCGAAGACGACCGCGGCGAGGCCCTGGAGCGCGGTCAGCACGCCTGCGCCGCGCACCTGGCGCGGGACCTGCTCTTCCTTCGTCACGCTGGGCCTTTCCTCACCGTGCGTACTCGTCACGCATCGTAGGCCACCCGGTTGGCGAGTCCCGTTCCGCCGCCGCGCGAGCGAAGATCGACGCAGCTCTTTCGGCAAGCCGGCGGTCGGGCCGGGGTGCACTTGTCGGTGGGCAGCCGCAGGAGGATCGCGGAAAGGAGATGTCGGCCACTTTCGTGCGCTCAAAACACTCCTACCGGGTGACGCGCGATCTGTCCCAGGTCACGCGCTGTCCTACTCTGCTCTAGTGCGCGCACTACTGGTGGTCAACCCGCAGGCGACGGCGACCACGCCTGCCGGCCGGGACGTGCTGGCGCACGCGCTGGCCAGCGATGTGAAGCTCGACATCGTCGAGACGACCTACCGCGGGCACGCGGCGGACGCCGCGGCGCAGGCCGTGCTGGACGCGTACGACCTGGTCGTGGCGCACGGCGGCGACGGCACCGTCAACGAGGTCGTCAACGGCCTGCTGCGCGACGGCGTGCAGAACGCCGCCGTGCGACCGGGCCTGCCCATGCTGGGCGTGGTCCCGGGCGGGTCGGCCAACGTCTTCGCGGGCGCCCTGGGCCTGCCGCGCGACCCCGTCGAGGCGACCTACCGCCTGTTGCAGGCCATCGAGCACGGCACCAGCCGCAAGGTCGGCCTGGGCCACGTCTCCTCCGCCCTGTCCGGCCAGGACGACCCCCACGACCGCTGGTTCACGTTCAACGCCGGCGTCGGCTGGGACGCCGACGTCGTCGCCGCGGTCGAGGCGCAACGCGCGAAGGGCCGCGAGGCCTCGCCCGCCCTCTACGTCCGCGCCGCGTTCGCCAGCTACGTCTCCCAGCGCCGACGCCCGGCGAACCTGACCGTCCGCATCCCGGACGAGCCGCCGGTGGAGGACGTGCGCCTGGCGTTCGTGTCCAACACCGACCCGTGGACCTACCTGGGCGACAAGGCGATCCGGCTCAACCCGAGCACGTCGTTCGACGGCGGTCTGGGCGTGTTCGCGCTGCACGGCATGGGTCTGCCGACGATCGCGCGATATGTGACGCATCTTCTGGCGACGGATGGGAACCCCAAAGGCGGGAACCTGCTGCGCCGGGACGACGTTGAGTACGTCCGGGTGACGAGCCGGGTCCCGGTCAACCTCCAGGTGGACGGGGACCTGCTCGGGCTGTGCACCGAGGTGGAGTTCACGTCGGTGCCGAAGGCGCTGACGGTTGCCGTGTGACCACTGCTGTGTGACCGTGGTGTAACCGGGCCGCTACCCATCCGCGATGTCGTGGCCTGCGGAGACACCGCAGAGTGAAAGCCTGGATGAACTCAGTCGATCTTTCGGGTGAGTTCACTCACCGGGTCAGTGCTAACCCCTTGACATCCGGGCCGTTCGTGAAAGCATTCACAAGCACCCCAAAAACCGACCGCTGACGACCGGCGCGCCTTGACGCGCGCGCCTAGCTGAGGAGTAGTTCCAATGGACTGGCGCCACCGCGCGATCTGCCGCGACGAGGACCCCGAGCTGTTCTTCCCCGTGGGGAACAGCGGTCCTGCGCTCCTGCAGATCGCCGAGGCGAAGACCGTCTGCCGCCGTTGCCCTGTCGTCTCCGACTGCCTCGCGTGGGCGTTGGAGAGCGGCCAGGACGCCGGCGTGTGGGGCGGGATGAGCGAAGACGAGCGCCGCGCCCTCAAGCGCCGCAACGCCCGGACCCGGGCCCGCAGCAACGCCTGAGCGCCCAGCGCGCAAGCAGCCAAGCGAAAGAGCCCGACACCGTGCCAGGTGTCGGGCTCTTTCGTTGTGTTGCACACCCTCCCGCATGACCACGTGACTCCGCTGAGGTAGGTCGTCACGTGTGCACACCCCAAGTCTAACGCCGCCCTTACAGCCTCCCCGGCCGGGTACACACCAACGAAGAGCGACCAACGGAGTGAAGCGCCTCCACCGCACACCGCACTCGGCCACGCGCCGAAGGCGCCTGAAGGGCTATCAGCCACAGGAAGGGCCTCGGTTCGTTCCCCGTACGGCCTGGGCGCAGCCCAACCGCGCTTTGGTCTTCTCCGCAACCAGCTTTTCCGGTTGCGG
>NZ_JBEZBW010000040.1:0-68249 GCF_040647305.1 Saccharothrix sp. NPDC042600
GGCACCCGGGGAAATCTGTGGTTGGCTCCGCCAGGTCATGCGGTGGGGAACACGCAGGCCCTTCCCCCCACTGGAGGCCTCCCGGCCGCTTTTATTTTGAGAGCGCTTCGCGCGTTGCGCGAAGCGCTCCTTAAGCGCGAAGCGCGTTCATCCTTGGTTAGCGCGGAGCGCGTCCCGTTAGGACCCGCGAAGCGTGGGCTTGAGAGCGCAAGCGCAACTCTTAAAGATCAAAAGAGCCTCGCCGGCGGGCGAGCCACCAGAGATGGACACAACTACCAAGGCGGGGGCTTCTTGCTTGTGCCATCTCCGCATGACCCGGCAAAGCCAACCACACTTTTGGTCGGGTGCCGCTAAAATTTTGCTCGTTCCTCACAAAATTTCGGCTGCACCCGACCAAAAGTGTGGTAGCCCTTCGGGCGGGCCATACGGAGATGACACAAGCAAGAAGCCCGGCTTGGGTTGTGTCCACTCCGGTGGACTGCCCGCTGGCGGCTTCGCCGCTGACTTGTTAGGTAGGTTCGTCGGGTTTTTTGGCTGGCTTCAGGTCTTCTCGGCCTCGGAGGCGTTGGGAGATCACCTGGCTGATGCCGTCGCCTCGCATTGAGACGCCGTAGAGGGCGTCTGCGATTTCCATCGTCGGCTTCTGGTGCGTGATGATCAGCAGCTGCGATCGTTCCCGCAGTTGCTCGAACAAGCCGATCAAGCGGTGGAGGTTGGTGTCGTCCAGGGCCGCCTCTACCTCGTCCATCACGTAGAACGGTGACGGCCGGGCGCGGAAGATGGCTACCAGCATCGCCACCGCCGCCAGGGACTTCTCGCCGCCCGAGAGCAGGGACAGGCGCTTGACCTTCTTGCCCGGCGGGCGGGCTTCCAGTTCGATGCCCGTGGTCAGCATGTCTTCCGGTTCGGTCAGGACCAGGCGGCCCTCGCCGCCCGGGAACAGGACCTTGAAGACCACCTCGAACTCGCGGGCCACGTCCTCGTAGGCCGACGTGAAGACCTCCAGGATCTTGTCGTCGACCTCCTTCACCACGGTCAGCAGGTCGCGCCGGGTCGCCTTGATGTCCTCCAGCTGGTTGGACAAGAACTTGTAGCGCTCCTCCAGCGCCGCGAACTCCTCCAGGGCCAGCGGGTTGACCTTGCCCAGCAGGGACAGGTCGCGCTCGGCCCGCTTGGCGCGCCGGGCCTGGGTGTCGCGGTCGTACGGCACGGGCTGGGGCGCGGACACCGTTTCGCCGCGTTCCTTCGCCGCCTCGTACTCGGCCATCTCGCCGGCCGACGGCGGCACGTAGACGTCCGGGCCGTACTCGGCGATCAGGTCTTCCAGGCCGATGCCGAAATCGTCGGCGACCTTGGTCTCCAGTTGCTCGATGCGCATCCGCTGCTCGGCGCGCAGCACCTCGTCACGGTGGACGGCGTCGGTCAGCTTCTCCAGCTCCACCGACATCTCCCGGACCAGGCCGCGGACCTGCGTGAGCAGGGCCTCGTGCCGGGTGCGGCGCTCCTGGGCGGCGTCGCGTTCGCGGGCGGCCCGGGACAGGGAGACCGCGATGCGTTCCAGGGCCGCCTCGCCGCCGCGGACCACGGCCTTCGCCACGACCGCGCCGCGGGCACGGGCCGCGTGGGCGCGGGCGGCGCGTTCGCGGGCCTCGCGTTCGGCTCGGGCGGCTCGGCGGAGGCTGTCGGCCTTGCCCTGGAGGGCGCGGGCGCGTTCCTCGGCGGTGCGCAGGGCCAGGCGCGCGTCCATCTCGGCCTGGCGGGCCGAGGCCAGTTCGGCGGTGGCCTCGTCGCGGTGGGACGTGTCGGGCTCGTCGTCCAAGGGCTGCTCCTCGGCGACCAGGAGGCGTTCCTCCAGTTCGGCGAGCTTGAGCAGGTTCTCCTCGCGGGCCGCCTCGACCTTGCCGCGCTGGACGCGCACGCGTTCCACGTCCGCCTCGGCCGACCGGACCGCCGCCGCGAGGCGGTTGAGCCGCTCCGACGACCGGGCGCGGCGCACCTTGGCCTCGTTGACCTGCTCCTTCAGCGCGCCGACCTCGGCCCGCCTCGCCTGCTGCTCGGCCCGCGCGCCCTCCAGCGCGGCGGCGGCCTGCTCCAGGGCGCGTTCGGCGAGCGCGAGCTTCTCCGACGCCTCGTCCACGGCCGCCTGGACCTCGATGACGCTCTGGCTGCGCCCCGAGCCGCCCGCGGCCCAGTCCGCGCCGAACACGTCTCCCTCGCGGGTGACGGCCCGGACGTCCGGGTGGGTCTCGACCAGCGCGCGGGCGGCCGGCAGGTCGTCCACGACGGCGAGGCGGTCGAGGGCGCGGTGCACGGCCGGGCGCAGCGCCTCGGGGGCGTGCACCAGGTCAACCGCCCAGCGGGCGTTGGGCGGGAGCGCAGGCCAGGCGGAACGGTCGGTGTGGCCGGGGCCGCCGATGAGCACCCCCGCACGCCCGGCGTCCTGGGTCTTGAGGAGTTCGAGGGCGCCCAGGGCGTCCGACCCGGACTCGACGGCGACCGCGTCCGCCACCGGACCCAGGGCGGCGGCCAGCGCCACCTCGTACCCCGGCTCGACGGTGAGCAGGGCGGCGACCGAGCCGAGCAGGCCCGGCAGCCGGGACGCCAGCAACGCGCCGGCGCCGTCCTTGCGGGTCAGGCCCAGGGACAGGGCGTCCACCCGGGCCTTCCAGGACGCGATGTCCCGCTCCGCCGTGCGCTCGGCCTTGACCAGCTCCTCCACCCGGCGGCGGGCGGCCTCGTCCGCCTCGACGGCCTGCCTGTGGCGCTCGTCCAGGCCCGCGTCGTCCTCGTCCTCGGTGCCGGTGACCTCGCGGCCCTCGGCCAGCTCCCGCGCCGCGACCTCCAGCCGCTCCTCGGCCTCGGCCAGCGTCACCGACAGGCGTTCGATCTCCTCGGCCGTCGCGGACGTCTTGGACCGCAGCGCCTCGACCTGGCCGGACAGCCGGGCCAGGCCCTCGCGCCGGTCGGCGATCGCCCGCACGGCCGCCAGGTGCGCCTTCTCCGCGGCCTGCACCATGCGTTCCAGCTCGGCGCGGGTCTCCACGGCCGCGGCCAGGCCGATCCGGGCCTCCGTCACGCCTTCCTGGAGTTCCTGCTCCAACAGCGCGGTCTGCTCGGCCTCGGCCTCCAGCTCGTCCGGGTCGCGCCCGCCGCGCGGGGCCTCCACGGACGCGGACAGGTGGCGCTCGCGCTCGACGGCCAGCCGCACGGTGCCGCGCAGCCGTTCCTCCAGCGCGGACAGCCGGTACCAGGTGTCCTGGGCCTGCTGGAGCTTCGGCGCGTCCGCCGCGACCAGGTCCTCCAGCTCGTTCTGCTGGAGCTGGGCCTGCTGGAGGGACTGCTCGACCTCGGCGCGGCGGGCGCGGGCCTTGGCCTCGTCCTGCTCCTCGCGGGCCAGCGCCTCGCGCTGGGTGACCAGGTCGTCGGCCAACAGGCGCATCCGGGCGTCGCGCAGCTCGGACTGCACGACCTGGGCGCGGCGGGCGATCTCGGCCTGCTTGCCCAGCGGCTTGAGCTGGCGGCGCAGCTCGGCGGTGAGGTCGGTGAGGCGGGTGAGGTTGGCCTGCATCGCCTCCAGCTTCCGCAGCGCCTTCTCCTTGCGCTTGCGGTGCTTGAGGACGCCGGCGGCCTCCTCGACGAACGCCCGGCGCTCCTCGGGCTTGGACTCCAGGATCGCCGAGAGCTGGCCCTGGCCGACGATGACGTGCATCTCGCGGCCGATGCCGGAGTCGGAGAGCAGTTCCTGGATGTCCATCAGGCGGCACGAGTTGCCGTTGATCTCGTACTCGGTGGCGCCCTCGCGGAACATCCGGCGGGTGATCGACACCTCGGTGTACTCGATCGGCAGCATGCCGTCGGAGTTGTCGATGGTCAGCGTCACCTCGGCGCGGCCCAGCGGCGCGCGGCCGGACGTGCCGGCGAAGATGACGTCCTCCATCTTGCCGCCGCGCAGGTCCTTCGCGCCCTGGGTGCCCATCACCCAGCGCAGCGCGTCGAGCACGTTCGACTTGCCGGACCCGTTGGGACCGACGACGCACGTGATGCCCGGCTCGAAGCGCAGCGTGGTAGCCGAGGCGAAGGACTTGAAGCCCTTCAGCGTCAGGCTCTTGAGGTGCACGCGGGGCAGACTACCCGTGCGCTCGGACGCCCAGACGCCTGCCACGCCGCCCAACGGCCCAGTTCAGGGCCTCACCGACACCAGGACCTGCATGTCAACCACCACGTCGAGCCGCTCGATCTGGTCCACGGGGAACGACGTGGAACCCGGGATGCGGGCGTCTTCGGGGTGGTCGGTGCCCCACCAGCCGCCGATCTCGGCGCGGCCGGCCCGGTCGTGGACGACGAGCTTGCACCTCTTCCCCTTGGGGGCGTTGCGGACGGTCAGCCACAACTCGGTGCCCCACTCCTTGGCCACCAGGTCGGCGGTGGCGGTGACCCCGGTGCCGCTGTCGGCGGCGCTGAGGCGGACCGGGTCGCGGTCGCGCGGGGCGAACACCAGCACGCCCACCGCGACCAGCACGACGACCAGCATGCCGACGCCGGCCAGCACCAAGCCCCGACGACGCCCGGACCGGTCCGCCGAACGGGTCGGCTCGGGTCGCGGCGGCAGGGGCGGCAACTCCGGGGCGGGCACCGGGTCGTCGAACGGCACGTCCAGGTCGTCCACGTCCACCTGGGCCAGCAGTCCGGGCAGCGGGGCCAGCCGGACCATCTCCCGGCGGCAGACCGCGCACGTGCGCAGGTGCACCTCGAACGCCGAGCGCTCCGCCGGGTCCAGCGCGCCCAGCAGGTAGGCGCCGAGCGCGACGGTGTGCGTGCAGCTCACGACTCGGTCACCCCCCGTTCCTCCAACGCGTCGCGCAGCGCCCGCAGGGCGTAGAAGCAGCGCGACTTCACCGTCCCCGGCGGGACGCCGAGGACCGCCGCGGCCTCCTTGACCGTGCGGCGGCGGTAGTACAGCTCGACCACGACGGCCCGGTGGTCGGGGCTCAGCGCGCGCAGCGCCTCCGCGACCTGCCAACTCTGCAGCACGTGGTCCACCTGGTCGGCGACCGGCGGCAGGTCGGTCGGCTCGATCGGCACCTCGGAGTTGCGCCCGCCGCGCTTGCGGAACCCGGAGATGACCAGGTTGCGGGCGACGGTGTAGAGCCAGGGGCCGGCGTCGGCCGGGGTCAGCTCGTCGGCGTGCTTCCAGGCGCGCAGGAGGGTCTCCTGGACGACGTCCTCGGCTTGCTGGTGGTCGCCGCCGACCAGGCGCAGGACGTAGCCGTGCAGCGGGCCGCGCCACCGGCCGTACAGCTGCCTGACCACCTCTTCGCCTCGGTCCACATCGCTTTACTACGCCACCGGACCCCTGGGCGTTCAACGCTCGACGAAACCGGTCAAGCCGCCGCGCGGTTCGGACCAGCGTTCCACGACCGAGTCCACCCGACCGGGGGTACGACCGGAACGGAGCGCGTTCAGGAGGCCGTCGCACGCCTCCTGGGTGCCCTCGGCGTTGACCTCGACCCGACCGTCCCGGAGGTTCGAGGCACTGCCGACCAAGCCCAGCTCAAGAGCCCTGGCGCGGGTCCACCAGCGGAAGCCGACGCCCTGCACGTGCCCGCGGACCCACGCGGTGAGCCGAACGGTGTTCTCTGCACCAGCCACAGCGGCCATCCTGACATTTCACCCTTTAGTGGTACGGTGCGCGACCGTGAGTGCGCGGCGCGGTAACCGATCCGTGATGGGCGGACTGGTCGGGCTGCTGCTGGGGGCCGCCGGCGCGACCGGTGTGGCCTTCGCAAGCCCCGAACAGCTCGCCCCCTTCGTGGCGCCCAGCTCAACACAGGTGGCCGAGGGCGACAACCGGGGAGTCGGCGGGGTGGGCGGCGTCGGCGTGCCCGTGCGGACCGGTCAGCCGACCGCGCCGCCGGCGGCCACGACCACCGAACCGACCACGACGACGACCACCACCACCGAGACCACGACCACCACCACCGAGGCGCCGCCGACGACCACCGAGCCGCCGACGCAGCCGCCCGCCACGACCACCACGACACCGCCGCCGGTGTCGGCCACCCAGCGGGTCGTGGAACTGGTGAACGAGGCCCGCGCGGCGGCCGGCTGCCCCGGCCTGAAGGTGGACCAGCGCATCGTCAACGCCGCTCAGGCGCACAGCACCGACATGGCCACCCGCGGCTACTTCTCGCACGACACCCCCGAGGGCGTCGACTTCGCCGAGCGCATGCGCGCGGCCGGCTACCCGAATCCGGGCGGCGAGAACATCGCGCAGGGCTACCGCACGCCCGAGGCGGTCATGAAGGGCTGGATGAACTCCGAGGGTCACCGCCGCAACATCCTGAACTGCGGTTTCACCGCGATCGGCGTCGGCCTGGACACCAACGGTCACTACTGGACCCAGAACTTCGGCTGGTAAGAGGGAGCTGCACGTGACCGACGGGCTGTACGAGACCCCGGAACCCGACCGCCGCCGGCCGCGGGTGTCGCCGAACGTCCTGCTGGCCGCGTCCGGCGTGGCCGTGGCGACGATCTTCGCCACCATCGCGTCCCTGGCGGGAGCCCAGGAGGGCGCGGCCCCGGCGAAGGAGACCCCGCGCCAGGACGTGGTCAACCGCAGCACCCTGACCACGCTCCCCACCACGTCGTCGGCCCCGTCGGTCACCCTGACCACGACCGACACCACGACGACGACCAGCGAGACCACGACGACGACGTCGAAGCGCACCCGGATCACCACCGTCACACGCCCGGACGGCACCACGACGACCACGACGGTCGAAGACACCCAGCCGCCGGCGCAAACGACGACCACGACCACCACGCAGCCGACCAAGCCGACGACCACCGAACCGACCACCACGACCACGACCACCACGACGACCACCACGACGACCCAGGACCCGCCGCCGGGAACCTGATCGCCAAGCACTTCAAAGGGCTGCCAAGCCACAGGAAGGGCCTCGGTTCGTTGCCGTACGGCCTTCCACCCCCAGAGGCCTGCCGCGCGGCGAGCGCCGCTTTCGCTCTCCGCTTTTGATCTTGCGAGCCCGAAGCGCGTCGCTAGAAGCACATCAGGCGTGATCCAAACGAGCCGGTCACCGCTCGGTGACGCACTGCCACACAAACGTGTGGAGGACCGCTCGAACGATGAGGCCGCCGACGCGTTGAGCCGATAACTCGGACACCTGACCATCCGACCGGGTTTCCCACAGGGAGATGGTGTGTTCGAGGAAGATCATCACGAGTCACCGAAGCGCAAGGTCTCGTCGGTCGTGCTGCTGGCCGCCGGTGGCGCGGTCGTCGCCACGGTCATGGCCACCCTTGCCTCGATGCTGGCCACCGGCGACGCCACCCGCGACGCCAACCCCACGCCCAACGCCAACCGCGACGCCGACCGCGAGGCCGGCCCGCCCAGGCACCAGGCCGACGTCCAAGCCACGACCAGCACCGCGGTCCGCGCCGCCACGGACGGCCACACCTCCACCGTGGTCATCACCGTCCCCGCCCCGGACAAGCCCCGCGCCGACGCCCCCGCGCACCAGCCACCACCCCCGGACACGACGCCACCGGTCGAACTCACCACCACCGAACCCCCGACGTCCCCACCCCAGAGCAACCCGCCCACGTCGTGGACCCCCAGCCCCACCGGCTCGTCCAGCACCACCCCACCCACCACCACGACCACCGCGGAGTGACAGACCGGCCGACTTCCGGTTGGCTGGACGCCACACGAGGGGGGACTGTGGCGATCAGGATCCGGGGGCGGGCGCTCCCGCACGGCGAGGAAATCGACCTGCACGCGGACGGCGACCGCTGGACCGACGACCCGGTCCCCACCGCCGAGACGGTCCCCACCGAGACGGTCCGCGGCTGGCTGCTCCCCGGCCTGGTCGACGCCCACACCCACCCCGGCGCCGCCGCCCCGGACGAACCGCTGGACGAGGACCTCCTGCGCGAGCACCTCGTCCAGCACCTCGACACGGGCGTCACCGCCATCCGCTCCCCCGGCCTGGCCGGCGACCCGCCCCCGTGGTTCGGCACCGACCCCGACCTCCCCCGCGCCTTCCACGCGGGCCCCTGGATCGCCCGCCACGGCCAGTTCTTCGACAGCTGGGGCCGCCACGCCGACCTGGCCGAGCTGCCCGCCCTGGCCGCCGCGCAGGCCCGGCGGTCGGGGTGGGCGAAGATCGTCGCGGACTGGGGCCTGGACGACGAGCCCGTCCCGGCCGACGTGATGACCGCCGTCGTCACCGCCGTGCACGCCGCGGGCGGCCGGGTCGCCGTGCACACCCAGCACGCGGCGGGCAGCGCGGCGGCGGTGGCGGCGGGCGTGGACTCGATCGAGCACGGCATGTGGCTGGACCCGGACCTGCTCGACCGCATGGCCCGCCAGGGCACCGCCCTCACGCCCACGCTGTCCGGCTTCGAACGCGCCCTGCCCGGCGCCCTGGCCAAGCCGGACGGTCCCCGCAAGGACTGGTTCGTCGGCGGTGTGCACGCGCTGCGCGAGCTGGTCGGCGCGGCGTCCGAGGCGGGCGTGCGCCTGCTCGCGGGCACCGACTCGATCCCCCACGACCGCCACGCCGTCCTGGCCGAGATCCGCGCCCTGGCCGCCCGCATCGGCCCGCACGAGGCCCTGGGAGCCGCCTCCTGGCACGCCCGCGCGTTCCTCGGCCTCCCCGGCCTGGAACCCGGCGCACCGGCCGACGCGGTCGTCTACGCCGAAGACCCGCGCACCGACCTCGACCAACTGGCGCACCCGGTCGCCGTGATCCTGCGCGGCCGACGCGTCCGCTGACCCGCTAGTCCCGCAACGCGTACCAAGCCGCGACAGCAGTGCCCACGCACAACGCGACCGCACTCCAAGCCAGCGAAGCGTGCACACCCACCGCGGCACCCAACAGCCCCACGGTGAACCCGCTACCGGCCCGCAAACCCCCCGACGACATCCCGTAGACGCCCAGCACGCGCCCCCGGTCCGCCGGCGGGCTGAGCAGCTGCACCACGGTCTGCGTGATCGACATCGACGCCAGGTGCGCCACGCCGCCGACCAGCAACAACACCACCGCCAACGGATAACTGCCGGTCACCGCGAACCCCAGGCTGGTCACGCCGTAGATCCCGGTCGCCACGACCGCCGTCCGCACGGTCGGCCGCAGCCGGGTCGTCGCCTCCAGCAGCACACCGCCCAGGACACCGCCCGCCCCGTTGGCGAACAGCAGCACGCCGTACGCCAGGCCCGCGTCACCCGCGCCCAAGTCGGTCGCGAAGATCGGCATCGCCGATTGGAGCGAAGCGCCGACGAAGAACGACGCCAGGCCCGCCACGGCGATCATCGCCACCAGGGTCCGGTTCGACCCCACCTCCCGCAGCACCCGCAACGACTCCAGCACGCCCACGCGCGGCCGGGCGTGGGCGTCGCGCGTGTGGCCGGTGAACTTGGTGCGGAACAGGAACAGCGTCAACGGCAGGTAGAACGCGATGTTGACGAAGATCCCCGCGGTCGGCCCCAGCCCGAGCAGCAGCACCGACCCGACGACCGGCCCGAACAACACGCCCAGGCTGCGGAACGTCGCGTTGAGCCGCACCGCGCTGGGCAGTTCGTCCGGACCGACGAAGTCGTGCAGCATCAACTGCTCGCCCGGCCCCCACAACGCGCCCGCGATGCCGTGCAGCACCAACAGGACACCCGCGTGCCACACCTGAAGGGTGTCGGTGAGGAACAAGATCCCCCACGCGGCCGACACACCCATGAACAACACCTGCGCGGCCTGGATGACGCGTCGGCAGTCGTAGCGGTCCGCCAACGACCCGAACCACACCGACAGCAGCAGGAACGGCAGCCAGTGGCTGATCACGGCGAACCCGGCGAGCGCAGGCGACCGGAACTTCTCCCACAGCACCCAGTACGTGATGACGTGCTCGACGTTGTCGGCCATCATCGCGAGGCCGGCCCCGAACAGGTACGGCCGGCAGTCCTTGTTGCGCAGCGCGGCGAACCGCCGCGGCGGCCTCGGCACGTGCGTCGGTACACCACAGGCCGCGCACATCTCGTCCTCCTGCGACTCGTCCCCCAGTGGGCCAACGCTAAGGAGGAGCCGCGCACGGCACCTAGGACGTGAGCGAACACGCGGCGCGGATCACACCGGGAAACGCGGTCGCCGGGCCGGGAGGTCCTCGGTAGCGTCCGGCGGATGACCGTGCCGGTGGATCCGACCAACTCCGACCAGTTCACCGCGTGGGACGGCGACCAGGGCGGCTTCTGGGCCGACCACGCCGACCGCTTCGACGGCGGCGCCGCCCGCTACCACGAACGGCTGCTCGACGCGGCCCGCATCGACCCCGCCGACCGCGTCCTCGACATCGGGTGCGGCACCGGCAAGTCCTCCCGGGACGCCGCCCGCCGGGCCGCCCGGGGGCACGTCCTGGGCGTGGACCTGTCCTCGAAGATGATCGCCGTCGCCCGGCGGCGCGCCGAGCGGGAGGGCGTCGCCAACGTCGCCTTCGAGCAGGCCGACGCCCAGGTGCACCCGTTCCCCGAAGCCGCGTTCGACGTCGTGATCAGCCGCCACGGGGTGATGTTCTTCGGCGACCCGGACAAGGCGTTCGCCAACATCGCCCGCGCGTTGCGGCCCGGCGGCCGGATGGCGTTGCTGACGTGGCAACCGTTGGCGCGCAACGAGTTCGCCTCGACGTTCCGCACCCTGTTCGCCGACGGCGAGCCGCTGCCCGAGCCGCCGGCGGACGCGCCGCACCCGTTCTCGCTCAGCGACCCCGACCGCGTCCGCGCCCTGCTGACCGGGGCGGGCCTGACGGACGTCGAGCTGCACGCCGTCAGCGAACCGGTGTGGCTCGGCGACGACGTGGCGGACGCGCTGGCGTTCATCACCGCCCGGCAGGCCGCCCAACTGGCCGAGCTGGACGAGACCGCGCGGGCACGGGTCGTCGAGGCCGCGCGGGAGGACATGGCGCGGCACTGCGACGAGCACGGCGTGCGTTACGCGTCCGCCGCGTGGATCATCCAGGCCACCAGGGCCTGAGTCACCACACGTCGCCGTCCCGCCAGTCGCACGCCAGCTCACCGTCGAGGTCGAGCGGCACCGCGAGGGGCAGCACGTGGACACCGCCGTCGTCGTCCTCGGTGCGCACGAGCCCGCTCGGGGCCAGCACCGAGGACGGCCCGCGCCACAGCACCCAGCCGCGGGCGGTGTAGAACTCCAGCGCCGCGTCGCTCGCGCTCAACGCGCCCAGGTCGTAGGCGCGCCGGATGACCTCCTCCAGCGCCGCCATGACCCCCGCGCCGTGCCCGCGCCCGCGCCGGTCCTCCCGCACGGCGACGGCTTCGACGTACCCGGCCCGCAACGCGCGACCGCCGTGGAGCAGCCGTCGTTGCACGACCGAGCCGTGCCCGACCAGGTCGTCGCCTTCCCAGGCGAACGCGTGGACGCCGCCGAGCGCGTGTTCCCAGTCGTCGTCGGAGAAGTCGCCGTCGAACGCGTCGTCGCACAGCGCCCGTGCGGCCTTGAGCAGGTCGGTGTCCGCGTCCGAGGTGTGCAGGGTCGTGATCATCGGGCCCCCAATCCCTTGTCGACCAACATCATCACCGTACGCGCCAAGCCGGGGGCGGCGTCCGAGGGCAACAGGCCGGCCAGGAGCTGCGAGCACAGGCCGTGCATCACGCAGGACATCAGCAGCGTCACGTCGGCGACCGGGTGCGGGGCCAGCTCGCCGGACTCCTGCGCCGCCTCGACCGCGGTGGCCATGCGGGCGTAGACGCGTCGCTCGGCCGCCGCGAGGTCGGGGAAGTCGGCGCGGCGGGGGACGTCGGCGGACCCGAACATCAGCCGGTAGAGGGACGGGTTGGCCAGCGCGAACGCCAGGTAGCCGTGACCGATGCCGTGCAGCCGCTCCAGGGGCGTGCCGGCGGGTTCGGCGAGCGCGGCCAGTTCCTCGAAGCCCTCCGCCATCACGGCGGCGACCAGTGACGCCTTGTCCGCGAAGTGCCGGTAGGCGGCGGCGTGCGACACCCCGGCCGCGGCGGCGGCCTTGCGCAGGGTCAGGCCTTCCGCGCCCTCGGCGTCCACCAGGGCGCGGGCGGCCGTGACCAGGCCCTCCCGCAGGGCACCGTGGTGGTAGGGCTTACGCGGCGATGTTGCCACTGGTAACTTCCTCCTCATGACTCGCGTCGCCGGAATCCTCCTCGCCGCACTCGGCGCTCTGCACATCGTCCTCACGACCGCGTTCAACCACGAGAGCTGGGCCCGGTGGGTCGGCGCCGGCCTGTGGGCGGCCGTGCCACCGCCGGGGGCGGCGTTCACGGTGGACCAGTACGTGCTGTGGCTGACGTTGGGCAGCTTCGGCGTGCCGTTGCTGCTGTTGGGCTTGGTCGTGGCCGGGGTCGCGCGGCGGGGTGGGCACGTGCCCGCGTACGTCGGGTGGGTCGTCGGGGCGTGGGCGTTGTTGCTGTCGGTCGTGCTGGTGGCCGTGCCGGGGTGGTTGGTGCTGGTGCCGGCGGTGTTGTTGGTGCGTGGCGCACGTCACAGCGGCGCGCTGTCACGGAATGCGTCGCCGTCTCGCTCCACCGTCGAGGAGAGGACGGGGACATGACGGACATCGTGGTCATCGGTGCTGGGTACGCGGGTCTGGCGGCGGCGAAGCTCGCGGCGAGGTGGACCGGCGCCAGGGTCACCCTGGTGAACGAGCGGGACCGGTTCGTGGAGCGGGTGCGGTTGCACCAGTTGGCGGCCGGTCAGACGTTGCGCGACCTGCCGTTGGTGGAGCTGCTGGCCGGCACCGGGGTGGAGTTGGTGGTGGACCGGGTGACGGCGATCGACCCGGCGGCGCGCAAGGTCGTGCTGCGCGGCGGTGCGCTGTCTTACGACCGGTTGATCTACGCCTTGGGCAGCCATGCGGATCTGGGTTCGGTGCCCGGCGTTCGGGAGCACGCGCACACCGTGACCACGTTGGAGGAGGCCGAGCGTTTGCGGGTAGCGCTGGGGCGGGCGCGGGTGGTCGCGGTGGCGGGTGGTGGTCTGACCGGGATCGAGGCTGCCGCGGAACTGGCCGAGGCCCGGCCGGACCTGGAGGTGCACCTGGTCACGGCGGGGACGCTGGGGGCGGCGCTTTCCCCCGCGGGGCGGGCACACCTGCGGAAGGTGTTCGGGCGGTTGGGTGTGGTGGTGCATGAGGACGTGCGGATCACCGCGGTGGATGCGCACGGGTTGGTGGTCGGTGCGGGGCGGGTCGATGCGGACACCGTGGTGTGGACGGCCGGGTTCGCGGTGCCGGAGTTGGCGCGGGCGGCCGGTTTCGAGGTGGACGGCCGCGGGCGGATGGTCGTCGACGACACTCTGACGTCGGTCTCGCACCCGGAGGTGGTGGCCGTTGGTGATGCCGCTGCCATGCGTCGGCCCGATGGCCAGGAGTTGCGGATGGCGTGCGCGACGGGCCTTCCGACCACCCAGCGCGCGGTGCGGGCGCTGGCGGACAGGCTGCGCGGGCGAACGCCGAAGCCGTTCCGGTTCTCGTACATCAACCAGTGCGTGAGCCTCGGGCGGCGGGACGGCTTGATCCAGTTCGTGCGCCCGGACGACAGCCCCCGCGACCGCGTCCTGACGGGCCGGTGGGCGGCGAGGTACAAGGAGGCGGTGGTCCGGTTCACGATCACGTTCGAGCGCCACCCCACCCTGCCGGCCGGGTGACGTTGTCCGCCAACCGGGTGAAAGGGAGAGTCGAGGACAACCCGCGCCACCCCCAACCGCGTGGAATGGGTAGAGGCACCCCCGCGCAGCCCCGCCCAGCAGGCAGCGCGCCCTCGGCGGCGATGGGGAGGGTTGGGGGCGTGCGCGGTCGAAGCTCGGCGGCTCAGCCCGGCGCTGCCAGCCCGACACGACCCCGCCCAGCCCGGCGCGACCCAGGGAAGCCCAGCGCGACCCAGGTAAGCCCGACGCGACCCTGCCCAGCCCAGCGCGGCCCCGCCCAGCCCAGCTCGACCCGGGCAAGCGCTGCCATCCCAGCGCGGCCCATTTGGCGCGCCCGGTCGTCCGCTCGCGCCGGCTACAGCTCGAACCGGTAGCCCATCCCGGGCTCGGTCACCAGGTGGCGCGGGTGTGAGGGTTCCGGTTCCAGTTTCCGCCGGAGTTGCGCCAGGTACACCCGCAGGTAGTGGGTTTCCTTCGCGTACTGCGGCCCCCAGACCTCCTGCAACAACTGCCGCTGCGCGACCAACCGCCCCCGGTTGCGCGCCAGGATCTCCAGCAGCCCCCACTCGGTCGGCGTCAGGTGCACCTCGACCCCGTCCCGCAGCACCTTCTTCGCCGCCAGGTCCACCGTGAACGACGCCGTCTGCACCACGGCGTCCTCGCCCTCCGCCACCGCCGACCGCCGCACCGCCGCGCGCAACCGCGCCAACAACTCGTCCATCCCGAACGGCTTGGTCACGTAGTCGTCCGCCCCGGCGTCCAGCGCCTCGACCTTGTCCGTCGAGTCCGTCCGCGCCGACAGCACGATGATCGGCACCGACGTCCACCCGCGCAGACCCGCGATGACCTCCGTCCCGTCCACGTCCGGCAACCCGAGGTCCAGCACGACCACGTCCGGCTTGCCCTCGGCCGCCGCCTTCAGCGCCGCCGTGCCGTCGTGGGCGGTCAGGACCGCGTAGCCGCGGGCGGACAGGTTGATCCGCAGGGCGCGGACGATCTGCGGTTCGTCGTCGACCACGAGCACCTTCGTCACGGTCCGACACTACGTCCAAACCGGCCGCGCTCGCCGTCCGTGGCCGATTCTGACGTGGTCTTGACGCCTCCCATCACCGCTTTTATGGCGTTTTAGCGGGCACCTGACCGCATCGGTGCGGAAAGGGTGAGTACATCCGGGTGCGAATGAATCCATTTGCTGGACACCGGTCGCGCGATAGTGCAAATGTCCTGTCCGAATTCGGACAAGTGCTCACGGTGGGTGAGCCACGAGGAGGTCCACGATGACCACCAGTGTGACCAACCAAGACGCGTTACAGCTCGTGGTCGCCGTCCACCGGCTCGTCCGCAGCCTGCGGCAGTCGGCGTCGGTCCGACGGCTCCAACCCACGCAGCTCCTCGTCCTCGCCGAGCTGGCCGCCCAGGGCCCCATGCGCATCGGCGAGATCGCGGTCCGCGCCCTGTGCTCCCAACCCACGGCGACGACCGTGGTGACGGGGCTGGAATCCAGCGGCCTGGTGCGTCGCGAAGCCGACCCGGCCGACGGGCGCGCGACCATCGTGGAGCTGACCGGCGCGGGTCGGGACACGATCGTCTCCCTCGCGCACGGCGAGGCCGAGCTGCTCTCCGAACGGCTGTCGCGGCTGTCCGAAGAGGAGCGCGACCACGTCCGCTCGGTCACCCCGCTGCTGCGCCGCCTCGCGGAACCGAGAACCCGCTAACGCCCGAGCCCGCGCGGCCTCGGTTGGCAGCGCGGGCACGAGAACGACGAACGGTTCATGAAAGGTTCTCGCACCACGGCCGTGCCACACCGGCGGCACGGCCGGTTCTCCTGCCCGTAAACGGTGAGCGAACGGTCGAAGTACCCCGACTGGCCGTTCACGTTCACGTACAGCGCGTCGAAAGAAGTCCCACCCTCGCCCAACGCCTCGTGCATCACGTCGGACGCGTGCGTGAGCAGTTCTTCCGCTTTCGCCCGCGTCAACTTCCCGGTCGGCCGCAGGCCGTGCAGCCTCGACCGCCACAACGCCTCGTCGGCGTAGATGTTGCCGACACCGGACACCAGCGTCTGGTCCAGCAACGCCCGCTTCACCTCGGTGCGCCGCCTGCGCAGGGCGGCCACCGCCGCCGCCAGGTCGAACGCCGGGTCCATCGGGTCGCGCGCGATGTGCGCGACCGGCTCGGGCAGCGCGGTGCCGTCCACGTCGACCAGGTCGGCCAGCGCGAGCCCGCCGAACGTCCGCTGGTCCACGAACCGCAGCTCGGGACCGTCGTCGGCGAACCGGACCCGCACCCGCAGGTGCTTCTCGTCCGGCGCCCCGGGCGGCTGGACCAGCATCTGGCCGCTCATGCCGAGGTGCGCGAGCAGCGCGTCGCCCTCGGACAGGTCCACCCACAGGTACTTGCCCCGCCGCCGGGCCTCGACCATGGTGCGACCGGTCAACCGGTGCGCGAAATCCGCCGCACCGGGCAGGTGGCGGCGGATCGCACGGGGGTGCAGGACCTCGACGGAGGCGACGGTCCGACCGGCGACGTGCTCGTGCAGGCCTCGGCGGACTACTTCGACCTCGGGCAGCTCGGGCACGTGCGGGTGGTCAGTCCTCGTTCTCGGCGGTCTCTTCGGCGGCGGCCTGCTCCAGCTCCTCCAGCAGCTCGTAGGCGGCGGCCTGCGGCTTGGTCGGCTTGAGCATCCAGCCACCGTTCTGCGCGGTGTCGCGGACCAGGACCAGGCCCTGGATGCCGCCGCTGCGGGTGGCGTTCAACGGTCGGGAGGGTCGGCGGTCGCGCACGCGCCGGGTCGTCCGGACGTTCGTGGCATACATCGGCGTCAGTCTTCCTTGGTGGGTGAAGTCCGCGGTGTCGCCGAGTTCTGGGCGTGCCCGTTGCCGGCCGCGGCGGCTTCCTGCTCCGCGCGGACCCGTTCCGACAGCACCCGGTAGGCGGCCTCGGCCGCCTTCTGCTCGGCTTCCTTCTTGGTCTTCCCGTCGCCGGCGCCGTGGGACTGGCCACCCACGATCACCGTGGCGGTGAACTCCTTGCGGTGGTCGGGACCCTGGTCGTCCACCCGGTACTCGGGGACGCCGAGCCCGGCCGAAGCCGTCAGCTCCTGCAGGCTGGTCTTCCAGTCCAGGCCCGCGCCGCGCAGCGGCGCCTCCGCCAACAGCGGGTCGAACAGGCGGTGGACCAGTTGACGCGCGGTGTCGATGCCGAACTGCAGGTACACCGCGCCGATGACGGCCTCCAGGCCGTCCGCGAGGATGCTCGCCTTGTCCCTGCCGCCGGTCAGCTCCTCGCCGCGACCGAGCAGCAGGTGCCCGCCCAGACCGTCCTCGCCCAGGCCCCGGGCCACACCGGCCAGCGCGTGCATGTTCACCACGCTGGCCCGCAGCTTCGCGAGCTGACCCTCGGGCAGTTCCGGGTGAGTCCGGTACAGGTGGTCGGTGACGACGAGGCCGAGCACCGCGTCGCCGAGGAACTCCAGTCGCTCGTTCGGCGGCAGGCCGCCGTTCTCGTACGCGTACGACCGGTGTGTCAGTGCGAGCGTCAGCAGCTCGGCGTCCAAGGGGACGCCGAGCGCTTCGAGCAACGGGGCGCGGTCGGCGGACCGACCGCGCGACGACCTGCCCCCCACTGTGCGCCGCTTCTCTTCGCTGGAGGAGGTCAGGCCGGCTGGACGACCTGGCGGCCGTCGTACTGGCCACAGGCCGGGCAGGCGACGTGCTGCGGCTTCGGCTGGCGGCAGGCCCGGTTCGAGCAGGCCACCAGGTGCACGGCAGCGGTCTTCCACTGAGCGCGGCGCGAGCGCGTGTTCGAGCGCGACATCTTCCGCTTCGGGACGGCCACGACTAGTTCTCCTCTGGATTGTCACGATTCCCGTCGAACCGCTCGCGCAGAGCGGCCCACCGGGGGTCAATCGTCTCATGCCCGTGGTCGGGGCCGAGCTCAGCCAGCTTGCCACCGCAGTCGACGCACAGCCCGGGGCAGTCCGGCGAGCACAGCGGCACCTGCGGCAGCGACAGCACGATGGCGTCGTTCACCACAGGTTCGAGGTCGACCAGGTCGTCGTGCAACCGACTGACCTCGTCCTCCTCGGTGGTCTCGTCCGTGGTGCTGTCCGGGTAGGCGTACAGCTCCGTCAGCTCCACCTCGACCTTCGCCGACAGCGGCTCCAGGCAGCGCGAGCACTCCCCTTCGACCACCGTCGAGGCCGTGCCCGTCACCAGGACGCCCTCGACCACGGACTCCAGCAGGAGGTCCAAGTCGACGACGCCACCCTGCGGCACCGCGATCACGCCTTCGAGGCCCATTCCCTCGGCGGGCACCGACCGGGTCACCGCGCGTGAAGAGCCCGCACGACGCCCGAGGTCCCTGGTGTCGATGACCCAGGGCCCGGTGGCTGCGGGACGCGCGGAGGCGTGACGGTGCTCAGACATGATGTTGGTTTCGCCGACGGGTGACTTACCACGGCCAGCCGGTCAAGGGTACGGGACAACCGGCCGTGACGTGAAATCGGGTGCTCAGGGGCCTGGGCGGGCGGTGACCGCGCGGGCCGCGCCGCCTCAGCGGGCCGCTGACTCGTGGTAGTCGAACGGCGCGGCGGCGGCGTTGACCGCCGGGCCGCGCAGGTGCGAGCGGCCCTTGCCGACGCTGCGCAGGGTGTGCGCGAGCAGGTCCTCGAAGTCAGCGAGCTTGCCGTCCACGTAGGCGTCGCACTCGCTGCGCAGCCGGATCGCCTCGGCCTGGGCGGCCTCCAGGATGCGCGCGGACTCGGCGTGCGAGGCCTGCACGACCTCGGTGGCGTCGACCAGGCGGGCCTGCTCGGCGCGGCCCTCCTCGATGGCGCGCTCGTAGTTGGCGCGGCCGGCCTGCACCATGCGGTCGGCCTCGGCGTGGGCGCGGCCGACCAGGTCCTCGTACTCCTGGCGACCGGCGTTGACCGTGCGCTGCGCCTGGTCCTCGGCCTCGGCGACCATGCGCTCGGCGCGCGAACGGGCCTCGGACAGCATCCGCTCGGCCTCGTGCTGGGCCTCGGCGACGATCCGCTCCGCCTCGGCGCGGGCCTTGCTGGTGGCGGCCTCCAGCTCGTGCTGGGCCTTGCCGACCAGCTCGTCGCGGTGGTCGAGGACGTCCTGCGCGTCGTCCAGCTCCGCCGGGATGGCGTCGCGGACGTCGTCGAGCAGTTCGAGCACGTCACCGCGGGGGACGACGCACCCGGAGGTCATCGGCACGCCACGCGCTTCCTCGACGATCGTGACCAGCTCGTCGAGGGCCTCGAACACCCGGTACACGGCACACTCCCCACGCCCACACTGCGGTACCCGTCCTAGTGTGCCCTGCCCGATCACGACACGCCGGGAGATCGGGGGCGCGTGTTGGCGTAGGTGATCAAGCTTTCAGATGGGCTCAGGTCAGACCGGTGTGACGTCATTCATGCGAGTGGCCGAATCACCACATCGTGTGATGATCCGGCCACCGGGAGTGTGCTCGACGCGCCTCAGCGGCGCTCGGCGAGGCGCTGGGTCAGGCGGGCCATGATCGACGGGGGCAGCAGCGTGGACACGTCGCCGCCGTAGGTCGCCACGTCCTTGACCAGCGAGCTGGCCAGGAAGCTGTAGATCGGGTTGGTCGGCATGAACAGCGTCTCGACGCCGGTGAGCTGGTGGTTCATCTGGGCCATCTGCAGCTCGTAGTCGTAGTCGCTGACCGCGCGCAGGCCCTTGACGATGGCCTTGATGTCGTTCTCCCGGCAGTAGTCGACCAGCAGGCCGTGCCACGAGTCCACCCGCACGTTCGGCCACTGGGCGGTCACTTCGCGCAGCATGTCCGTGCGCTCTTCCACCGAGAACAGGGTCTTCTTGTTCTTGTTGATGAGCACGGCGACGACGACCTCGTCGAAGAGCTTCGCCGCTCTGCCGATGATGTCCAGGTGTCCGTTGGTGGCCGGGTCGTAGGAGCCGGGGCACACGGCACGCGTCATGGTTTCGGACGGTAGCACCCGATCGGATGCGTCCACTCCGGTCGTGGTCCGCATCACCCGTGCGGGCCGGCGTGCTCCGCCCAGTACAACGCCGTGTCGCCGTATCGCTTGCTGCGCAACGATTCCAGCACGGGCGGCCAGATCGGTTCAGGAGTGCGCGCGGACCGTTCGACGACGACCACCGAGCCCGTGGTGGTCCACCCGTTCGCGACCAGCGCGGCGAGCACCTCGGCCAGCTGACCGTCGGTCACGTCGTAGGGCGGGTCGGCGAAGACCACGTCGCACGGGGCTTCGGGCGGGTTGGCGACGGCGGCCAGCGCGGTCCGGTTGACGACCACCGCGCCGGGCAGCCCGATCGTCCGGGCGTTGCCCTTCAAGACTTCGGCAGCCCGCTTGTCCGACTCGACGAACGTGGCGTGCGCCGCGCCCCGCGACAGCGCCTCGAACCCCAGCGCGCCGCTGCCCGCGTAGAGGTCGAGGACGCGGACGCCGTCGAGGTCGACGAGCGCTTCGAGCGAGCTGAACAACGCCTCGCGCACCCGGTCGGAGGTGGGGCGCGTGCCCCGCGGGGGTACCTGGAGCCGCCGGCCCCCGGCCACGCCCGCCACGATCCTGGTCACGCCCTCATCGTCCCAGGTGCGCGCCGCCGTTGACCGGGACCACCTGGCCGGTGATGTGGCCGGCCTCCGGCGAGGTGAGGAACGCCACGGTGGCGGCCACGTCCGCCGGGGTGCCGGCGCGGCCGTTCGCGGTCTGGGCGACGAGCGTCGCCCGGCGCTGGTCGGTCATCGCGCCGCCGAAGAACTCGGTGTCCTCGATGAAGCCGGGCGACACGACGTTGGCCGTGATGCCCCGCCCGCCGAGCTTGAACGCCAGCTCGGCGGTCCACGCCTCGACCGCCGCCTTCGCCGCGCCGTAGCTGCCGCCGCCGCGCCGGCCGGCGATGGACCCGATGGTCACCACCCGGGCCTGTTCGGCGAGCCGGGGTTCCAGCGCGGTGGTGACCAGGACGGCCGTGACGACGTTGGACTCGTAGGTCGCGAGCCACTGGCTCTTCAGGTCGTCGCCCCCGGCGAGCCCGCCGGCGTTGTTGACCAGGACGTCCACAGTGGACGGCAGGTCGGCCAGCGCGGCCTCGACCTGGTCCGGGTCGGCCGCGTCGAACGCCACCGCCCGCGCGCCGATCTCCGCCGCCGCGGCCTCCAGCACGTCCTTGCGGCGGCCGGTCACGACCACCTCCAGGCCACGCGCCACCAGTTCCGCGGCGATGGCCCGCCCGATGCCGGTGCCGCCACCGGTCACGACCGCCGTCCGAGCGCGTGTGTCCGTGCCTGGGTTCGTGCTCGTGCTCATGCGAGTGCCTGCCACCATCCGTCGACCTGCGGGGGATCGTCCACGTCGATCCTTTCACCGGGTCGGGGGACGGCGAGCGGGACCTCCCACGCCTTGGCCTCGCGCCACACCCGGTCGACGGGTTCCGACCAGTCGTGGAAGGCCAGGTTGAAGGTCGCCCAGTGGACCGGCACCAGCAGCCCGCCCCGGACGTCGCGGTGCGCGGCGACGCCCTCCTCGGGCGTCATGTGGATGTCCGGCCAGCCCGGTCCGTACGCGCCGATCTGGATCAGGGACGCGTCGAACGGGCCGTACTTGTCGCCGATGCGCTTGTAGCCGTCGAAGTACCCGGTGTCGCCGCTGTAGTAGACGCGGTGCTCGGGGCCGAGGATCGCCCAGGACGCCCACAGCGTGTTGTCGCGCCGGAAGCCGCGGCCGGAGAAGTGCTGCGCGGGCGAGGCGACCAGCCGAACGCCGGCGACCTCGTGCGACTCGTCCCAGTCCAGCTCGACGATCCGCGCCTCGGGCACCTTCCAGCGGCGCAGGTGCGCCCCGATGCCCAGCGGGACGACGAAGACGGCGTGCGTGGTGGCGGTCAGGTCGCGGACGGTCGCCTGGTCGAGGTGGTCGTAGTGGTCGTGCGAGATGACGACGGCGTCCACCGGCCCGACCTCGGCCAACGTGTGCGGCACGGCGTGCAGCCGCTTGGGCCCGACGAGGCGGGACGGCGAGCAGCGGTCGCTCCACACGGGATCGAGCAGGATCCGGGCGCCGTCGATCTCGACCAGGGTGGACGCGTGCCCGTACCAGGTGAGGTGCAGCCCTTCCCGCGCCACGTCGTGCGGGGCGGGGACCAGCGGCACGGACCCGACGGGGTGCCGTCGCTGCCCGCCGAAGACCAGTTCGCGCGCGGTGTCCCCGGCACTCCCGGCGGGCATGGTGCGCGTGCGCACGGCGTTGTGGAACTTCCCGTCCCAATACCGCGGCGACCGCCACACCCGCTCCCCGCCGGGCCGTCCGCCCAACGCCCCGGGCACGTCCCGCAACCCCCACGCGACCACACCGGCCGCCAACCCGAGCAGCGCTGCGGTGACCTTCTTCATGGCTCCTCCAACGCCAACACGCCCGACCGGGTTCCCCCATCCGATGGAGATAACCCGAGACCCACGTCACCGCCACTCGAACCCGCGCCGAGTCCTCAACCGACGTCACCCGGGCCACGTGAGCGGCGTCCACCGCCTCCCCAAGCAAAACGGGCCGGGCACCCCCATGGGATGCCCGGCCCGGTCACGCTCGCGCTCTCACTCCAGCACGATCAACAGATCGCCGCCCTCGACCTGTTGCACCCCGCCCACGGCCAACCGCTTCACGCGGCCGGCCTTCGGCGCGGTGATGGCGGCCTCCATCTTCATGGCCTCGATGGTCGCCACCGTCTGGCCGGCATCCACCGAGTCGCCCTCCGCCACCGACGGCGTGACGACACCCGCGAACGGCGCGGCCACGTGGTCCGGGTTGGTGCGGTCCGCCTTCTCCGCCGCCGGGACCTCCGCCGCGATCGACCGGTCGCGGACCTGGATCGGGCGGAGTTGGCCGTTCAGGGTGGCCATGACCGTGCGCATGCCGCGTTCGTCCGCCTCGCCGATGGCCTCCAGGCCGATCAGCAGCCGGACGCCCGGCTCCAGGTCGACCTGGTACTCCTCGCCCGGCCGCAGGCCGTAGAAGAAGTCCTTGCTGGTCAACACGCTCGTGTCGCCGTAGGCGTCCCGGTGCGCCCGGAACTCCTTCGTCGGCGCCGGGAACAGCAGGCGGTTGAGGGTGTTGCGGCGGTCCGAGGCCAGGCCCTCCTCGTCCTCCGGCGTCAGCTCGGCCACGCCCTTCGGGGCCGCGCGGCCCTGCAGCGCCTTGCTGCGGAACGGCTCCGGCCAGCCGCCGGGCGGGTCGCCCAGCTCGCCGGACAGGAACCCGACCACCGACGCCGGGATGTCGAACCGGCCCGGGTCGGCCTCGAAGTCCTTCGGGGACACGCCCGCGCCCACCAGGTGCAGCGCCAGGTCGCCGACCACCTTGGACGACGGCGTCACCTTCACCAGGCGACCGAGCATCCGGTCCGCCGCCGCGTACATGGCCTCGATCTCCTCGAACTTCTGCCCGAGGCCCAACGCGACCGCCTGGGTGCGCAGGTTCGACAGCTGACCGCCGGGGATCTCGTGGTGGTACACGCGACCCGTCGGCCCGGGGATGCCGGACTCGAACGGCGCGTACACCTTGCGCACGGCCTCCCAGTACGGCTCGATGTCGCACACCGCCTGCAACGACAGGCCCGTGGCGTGCTCGGTGTGGTCGGTGGCCGCCACGATCGCCGACAGCGGCGGCTGGGACGTCGTCCCCGCCATGGACGCCGCCGCGCCGTCCACCGCGTCCACACCGGACTGGATGGCCGCGAGGTAGGTCGCCAGCTGGCCGCCCGCCGTGTCGTGCGTGTGCAGGTGCACCGGCAGGTCGAACTCCTTGCGCAGCGCGGTGATCAGCCGGGCCGCGGCCGGCGGGCGCAGCAGGCCCGCCATGTCCTTCACGGCCAGCACGTGCGCGCCCGCGCCGACGATCTGCTCGGCCAGCTTGAGGTAGTAGTCGAGCGTGTAGAGCCGTTCGTCCGGGTTGGACAGGTCGGCCGTGTAGCACAGGGCCACCTCGGCGACCGCCGTCCCGGTCTCGCGCACCGCCTCGATCGCCGGCCGCATCTGCTCGACGTCGTTCAACGCGTCGAAGATCCGGAAGATGTCGATGCCGGTCTTCGTCGCCTCCTCCACGAACGCCGAAGTCACGGCCTCCGGGTACGGGGTGTAGCCGACCGTGTTCCGGCCGCGCAGCAGCATCTGCAGCGTGATGTTCGGGACGGCCTCGCGCAGCGCCGCCAGCCGCTCCCACGGGTCCTCGGCGAGGAACCGCAGCGCCACGTCGTAGGTCGCGCCGCCCCACGCCTCCAGGGACAGCAGCTGCGGCGTCAGGCGCGCCACGTGCGGGGCGACCGCGAGCAGGTCCTTGGTGCGCACGCGGGTCGCCAGCAGCGACTGGTGGGCGTCGCGGAACGTCGTGTCGGTGACCGCGAGCGCCTTGCTCTCCCGCAGCCAGCGGGCGAAGCCCTCGGGGCCCAGCTCGGTCAGCTTCTGCTTGGACCCCGCCGGCGGCTCCACGCCCAGGTCGATGGCCGGCAGCTTGTCCTTCGGGTCCACCGCGGACGGGCGCGGACCGTTGGGCTTGTTGACCGTCACGTCCGCCAGGTAGGTCAGCAGGCGCGTGCCGCGGTCGGCCGAGTGCCGCGCGGTGAGCAGGTGCGGGCGCTTCTCGATGAACGAGGTGGTGACCCGGCCCTGGTAGAAGTCTTCGTCGTCCAGCACCGCCTGCAGGAACGGGATGTTCGTGGACACGCCGCGGATGCGGAACTCCGCCACGGCGCGGCGGGCGCGGGCCACGGCGGCGGCGAACGTCCGGCCGCGGCACGACAGCTTCACCAGCATCGAGTCGAAGTGCGCGCTGACCACGGTGCCGGCGCCGGTGGTGCCGCCGTCGAGCCGGATGCCCGAGCCGCCCGGCGAGCGGTAGGCGCTGATCATGCCGGTGTCCGGGCGGAACCCGTTGGCCGGGTCCTCGGTGGTGATGCGGCACTGGAGGGCCGCGCCGCGCAGCTGCACGGTGTCCTGGCTCAGGCCCAGGTCGTCGAGCGTCTCGCCGGAGGCGATGCGCATCTGCGACTGCACCAGGTCCACGTCGGTGACCTCTTCGGTGACCGTGTGCTCGACCTGGATGCGCGGGTTCATCTCGATGAAGACGTACCGGCCCTGCGGGTCGAGCAGGAACTCGACCGTGCCCGCGTTGCGGTAGCCGATGTGGCGGGCGAACCGGACGGCGTCGTTGCAGATGCGCTCGCGCAGCTCGGGGTCGAGGTTGGGCGCGGGCGCGATCTCGATGACCTTCTGGTGGCGGCGCTGCACCGAGCAGTCCCGCTCGAACAGGTGCATCACGTTGCCCTCGCCGTCGGCGAGGATCTGCACCTCGATGTGGCGGGGCTCGACGACGGCCTGCTCCAGGAACACCGTCGGGTCGCCGAACGCCGACTCGGCCTCGCGGGACGCGGCCTCCAGGGACTCCCGCAGCGCGGCCGGGTCCTCGACGCGGCGCATGCCGCGGCCACCACCGCCGGCGACGGCCTTCACGAACACCGGGAAGTCGATGCCCTTCGCGGCCTCCACCAGCGCGTCGATGTCGCTGGACGGCTCGCTGGAGCGCAGCACGGGCAGCCCGGCCTCGCGGGCGGCGGCGATCGCGCGCGCCTTGTTGCCGGTCAGCTCCAGCACCTCGGACGGCGGTCCGACGAACGTGATCCCGGCGTCGGCGCACGCCTTGGCCAGCTCGGGGTTCTCCGACAGGAAGCCGTAGCCCGGGTACACCGCGTCGGCGCCCGCCTTGCGGGCGGCCTTGATGATCTCGTCGACGGAGAGGTAGGCCCGGACGGGGTGGCCGGGTTCACCGATCTCGTAGGACTCGTCGGCCTTCAGCCGGTGCAGTGAATTGCGGTCCTCGTGGGGGAAGACGGCAACCGTGCCGGCGCCCAGCTCGTAGGCAGCGCGAAAAGCCCGGATCGCGATCTCGCCGCGGTTGGCGACAAGAACCTTGCGGAACATTCGGCGTTCCCTCCCAGGTCACTCGGCGGTCAATCAAGGCACGCTACCGTGAGGTTCCCGCTGGTCGGGAGGTTCATCCCACGTGACGGACGTCATCGTGATCGTTCACTCACCCGGTCAAGCACGGCCCCGGCCGGGGAATTGTCCCGTGCGGAGGTCCGGCCCGCAGCCCCCGACCGAACGGCTCACACTGCGGGACGGCGGCGAGTGCGGTGGACTGTGAGCGCACGATCACCGACCCGTTACAGTGCGTTCGCTGCATCGGGTGAATGGCGGAGTGGACTTCTCGGTAGGGTTGGGCTTATGGCCGGGGCTGAAGGGACGGGGCAGCCTGCTGCCCGCACCCATTTCGACGTCGTTCTGCGCGGGTACAACCAGCGGCAGGTCAACGAGCGCGTGACACGGCTGGAGTTCGACCTCAAGAACTCCAACCGGGCGCGCGACGCGGCGACGGCCCAGGTGGGCGAGCTGACCAAGCTGCTCAACAGCACCCGCGCGGAGCTGGACAAGGTCAAGGCGCAACTGGGCAACCTGGCCAACAGCCCGGTCAACGCCTCGAACGTCACCGAACGCGTGCGCGTGATGATGACCTTGGCCGAGGAGGAGATCGCCGACATCCGCAAGGGCGCGCTCGACCAGGCCAACGCCACCCGGGCCGAGGCCGAGCGCTTCGCCGCCGAGGGCCGCGCCGCCCACCAACGCGCGATGGGCGAGGTCGAGGAGCGCCGCAAGCAGCTGGAGGCGGCCCACCAGCAGCGCACGGCCGAGCTGGAGCAGCAGTACCAGGAGCGCCGGGCGGAGCTGGAG
Organism: Saccharothrix sp. NPDC042600; assembly: GCF_040647305.1. Classification (NCBI taxonomy): domain Bacteria; kingdom Bacillati; phylum Actinomycetota; class Actinomycetes; order Pseudonocardiales; family Pseudonocardiaceae; genus Saccharothrix; species Saccharothrix sp. NPDC042600. Next base: position 26,493 of record NZ_JBEZBW010000040.1, read on the forward strand.
CGCACGCACGAGGAGCTGCGCGCCAAGCTGACCGCCGAGCACGAGGCCCTGCTCGCCCAGACCCGCGCCGACCACGACCGCCTCGCGGCCGAGTTCGACGAGAAGACCAAGGACCTGGAAAAGCGCCGGGTGGACCTCGACGCGAAGTACAAGGGCTACCACGACGACCTCGACAAGGAGTACGACGAGCTGCGCACCACGCTCCGCAAGGAGCACGAGGTGCACGTCGTGGAGGCCAAGGCCGAGGCCGCGAAGCTGCTGGAAGAGGCCCGCGCGGAGGTGGAGAAGCTGCGCGAGGAGTCCGCCCGGCAGGTCGCCGAGCTGGAGTCCGAGGCGCTGGCCAAGGCGGAGAAGGCCGTGGCCGACGCCAACGCGGCGGCGGAGAAGCAGCTTGCCGAGGCGTCCGCCCAGGCGGAGAAGACGCTCGCCGAGGCGAAGGCGGCGGCCGAGAAGAAGACCGCCGAGGCGGACACCTACGCCGACAGCCGCATCACGGCCGCCGACCGCAAGCTCACCGAACTGCACACCGTCCACAAGGCGCTGACCGAGCAGTTCACGGCGGCGCAGGAGGCGGTCCTGAACGCGGTGTCCAGCCTCACGCCCCTGGACGTGGAGGCGGACGAGGAGGCCTCGGTGGAGGCCGGGGCGAAGGCCGCCGCCGAGCGCTCGGACGCCGCCGACACCCCGGTGTCCGAGCAGCCCACGAAGCAACTCCCCGTGCCGAAGCGGAAGTAGCCGCGCTCCGGCCGGCCCTCCCCGCGGATCAGCCGGGGAGCTGGTCGGCCGGGACGACCTCCGCGGCCGGGGGCAACGGCACGTCGAACGTCCCGCCCCACTGCGTGAACCGGGTGGTGGACTGCTTGACCACCTTGCCCTCCAGCTCGAACCGGTACTCCGCCTTCAGCGGGGTCCCCTCCCCGTCCACCCACACCACGGCGTTGATCGTGACGCCGTGCTCCGCCAACTGCGTGTGCTGCAACTGGGTGTCCGAGTCCTTGATGATCTTCGCCATCTTGAGCGGATCGACCACCAGGTCGTACCGGGTCGCCGCCACCCCGTCCACGGCCTCCGCCGCCTTCGACACGATCAGCGCCGCCCGCGGCTGCACGTAGTCGAGTTCCGCGCCGACCGTCGCGCCGGGCCCGAAACCCCGCAGCAACGCCGTCACCTCGCCGTTGTTGCCCGACGTGTAGAGGCCCCACCGCTTGCCCTCGGGCATCGGGGCGCCGTCGACGTGCACGTAGATGCCCTCCCGGGCGATCACCATGTCCATCTTCCGGTTCTGGCCGGCGGTGGTCATGGTCATCGTCAGCGCGCCCCGCACGCCCTCGGGCTCCTGGCGCAGGGTGCCGTCCACGACGTTGCGGACCTCGGTGGACGCGCCGTCCGACGCGAAGCCCTCGGTGTGGAACCGGGCCGTCTTCAGCTCCGACCGGCGCTGGTCGATCCTCTCCGCCAGCACCGCCAGGTCGCCCTTGGGCAGCGAGGACGCCGTCGGGGGCGCGGCCTCGCCGCCGGTCGTGCACGCGACCAGCAACAACGGCATCAGGGCTAGCAGCACACGGCGCACAGTGCGGCGACGTTACTACTCCTCCACCGCGCGGGGTCGAGGCGGGTTCTGGTCGAGCAGGGTCATCAGCATGTCCCGGGCCTGGGCGATGGGCATGACGCTGAGCAGTTGCTGCGCCATGTCGCCGCTGCCGCCGATCACCTGCGGCACCGGGGCCTTGGCCAGCTCGCGCACGATCCGCTCGGTCGCCACCTGCGCCGGGCCGAGCAGCTTGACCAGCGCGCGGATCTCCACCAGGGCCAGCTCGGCCTCGGCCTCCCGGACCTTCATCCGCTGCAGCTCGATCTGGTCCCGCGCGGCCTCGCGCTTGGTCAGCGCGGCCAGCTCCGCCGACTCCAGCTCGGCGCGCTTCTCCTGGTTGGCGATGTCCCGGCGCAGGTCGTTGATGTCCTGCTGGTCGCACTCGAACTCTTCCAGCGTGGTCCGGATCGCCCGCACACCGATCGGCTTCATCGCCTGCCGCACCGCGTCGGCCAGGTCGTTGCTCACCTCGCTGTACTTGGTGATGAACTCCTGGATCCGGTAGGTGGCGGCCTTGCGCCGGAAGTAGCTCTTCACGATCGGCGCGAGTTCCTTCTGCACGAACTGCTGCACGGGGGTCTGCGCGTCCGGGCCGCGCGTGCCGAAGCGCAGGACCAGCTCCGGCGCCACCTCGGGCGGGATCTGGACGGTCTGCTTCATGTCCAGGCGGACCGTGTAGCCCTGCACGTCCAGCACGATCTGCTCCAGCGACACGTCCAGGTTGTCACCGGGCTTGGGCTCGCGGTTCCACTCCAGGATCAGCACCCGCGTCGGCACCTTCACCACGTGCGCGAACCACGGGTTGAGAGGGTACCGGCCACCGCCGTCCAACGTCTCCCGCTGCACGCCCAGCCGCCCGCCGCGCTCCTGGAACACCCACGGCAGCTGGAACCCCTCGTGGCCCTCGACCACCGGGCCGACCTCGCTCGGGTCCGGCTTGCCGCCGAACCGGGTGATCACCACGCCCGCCTCGCCGACCTCGACGTCCACGTCGGTCAGGTCGGCCTCGGTCAGGCGCTCGCGCGCCATCTCCTCCGGCCGCTCGACGGTGATCACGGTGAACGCCCGGGTGTTGATCCGGTAGGACCCGCTGACCAGCACCTCCTGCTGCCGGCCCTGCTCGCCGCCCGCGCGCAGGAACGCGGCGGCGTCCTGGAAGTGGTCGCACTCGACGTGCTTCGCGATCGTCCGGCCCGGCGGGCGCGGCCGGCCGACCTTGGCGACCACCACCCCGATCGTGCCGCTGGGCACGTGGGTCACCGGCACCCGCTGGACGTCGTAGAGGAACTTCGGCAGGAACTCGAACGAGTTGGGCGCGAGCACCGCCGCCTGCACGCCCTTCGCCCCGTACAGGCTCACCTTCGGGTCGTCGTCGCGCCGCCGCCGCCCGAAGCGCTTCACCACGATCCCGACCTCGTCGTCGGACAGCCGCCACCAGCTGGTCACCGCCAGCCAGACCGCGAACGCCACCGCCGGGAGCGCCCACACCACCGCCACGAGCAGCACCTCCGTCACCACGCCCAGGACCGCAGCCGCCCGTGGGTCGCCACGACCGTGTCCGACCATTCGTCGTGCCACTCCGGGAACCGCTCGCGGTCCGGGTTGCGCAGCGTCGGGTAGAACGGCCGCGACCGGTCCGCCCGCCGGCCGAACTCGGCGTACGGGGGATCGGTGCCGTCGTCGTCCGCGCGCCACCCGAAAGCGGTGGACAGCGACCGGAAGTACCCGGCGGCGGACGTCCCGCCGACGCCCTCCAGCTGGGCGCGGAACCCCCACGCGCCGCCGGAGTGCCGCGACCAGGCGGCGTCGAGCTCGGTCAGCAGCCGGTCGGTGAGCTTCGCACCGTCACCCGAGCGCAGCCAGCCCTCCTCGACCCGGTCGGCCTCGGTGAGCAGCGCCGCGGTGGTCAACGCGTCGGCCCGCTCCCAGGCGCGGTCACCCAGCGCGGCGCCCAGGTCGGCCAACAGCCGCCGGACGTCCTCGCCCAGCTCGGGCGGCTCCACCACCGCCGGCTCCGGCTGCCGCACCGGCTCGACCCCGGCCGAGCCTCCGGGCTGCCCGCCCGCGCGCCGGGCGATGGTGATCAGCGGCTCAAGACCCGGCGCGAACGGCGGCAGACCACCGGACCCCCGACCGGGCCGGAGCGGCGGCGAACCCTGCGACGACCCGAGCGGCGAGCCCTGCGACGGCCCGAGCGGCGAGCCCTGCGACGACCCGAGCGGCGAATCCCGCGGCGGCCCGAGCGGTGAGTCCCGCGGCGCTTCGGAGGCCGAGCCCTGCGGCGGTGGGTGCGGGCCGCCGGGCACGTGCACGTACGCGGTCTCGTGGAAGGTCTTCACGTCCACCCTGACCTGCCGGAACTGCCGCGGGCGCAGCCCGTCCAGCTCGGCCGCCACGGCCTTGTGGAACAGCGACTCCGAGATGATCTGCGCCATGTTGGCGGTCGGCGCGGCGTCCAGGGCGGCGCGCACCGGCTTCGAGTCCAGCAGCCGGGCCAGCGTGACCAGGGCCGGACCGGCGAAGCCGAACTTGCTGGGCGTCAACGCCCCGGTGTGCATGGCGAGCCGCACGCGCAGCTGGGCCGCCGGCGCGGAGATCTCGTTGTGGTCGGTGAGCAGCCGGTCCAGCCGCAGGACGAAGTCGCCCACCAGCGCGACCAGGTCCACGTCCGCGGGCAGCACGGCCACCTCGCCGTCGCCGCCGGGCTGCCTGGTCCACGCCGACCGGTCCAGCCCGACCCGGGCCGACGCCTCGTCGAGCATCCGGTCCAGCTCCTCGTAGAGCTTGTGCTGGACGCGCGCGGGCAGCGCCGAGGAATCCTTGACGTCGACGCCCAGGACGAATCGCTCGACCAGTGCCAACCGTGCCTCCGGTAACCGCGGAAAGATGCCGGGAATTGTGGCACAGCGAACAATAGGCGGTCCGGTCGCACATCCATTCCGCACATTTACGGCCGAAGAGCATCGGAATTCAATGGGAATTCCAAGTCGAACGGCTCACCGCAGCAGGACGTGCCATTCCTCGCGCACCGGCGGCAGGTCCAGGTCGAACTCCCACAGGAACGCCCGCCGCCACTGCCAACTCGTGCGCGCCGCGTGCACCATCAGCGCCGACCCCAGCAGCACGCACCCCACCGCGAGCACGGCGGACAACTTCTGCCCGGCGTCACCGGCGGTCCACGCCCGCACCGCCACCACCACCGGCAGCGCGACCACCGCCAGGTCGAACAACAGCCCCAGCAACCGCCGCCACCACGGTCGCGCGTGGAACACCACCCCGGAGTCCAGCAGCGTGTCGCACTCGTCGGGACCGTGCTCGCGCAGCCGCATCGCCTCCGCCCGCCGGTGCCGGATCTCGTGCCACACCCGCACCAGCGTGGCCGCGCCCAGCACGAGCAGCAGCAGGTCCACCGCGTGCAGGAACCACGGGCCGGGGTTGGCCAGCCACGACAGCACCCCGCCCAGCAGCATCACCGCGCCCGAGGCCTCCATCGACCACAGGTACCGCGTGGCCAGCCACCCCGGCACCATCGACCGGACGACCACCTCGCTCATGTCCGGCCGGCCGCGCAGCAACTCCAGCGCCTCGGCGCGCGCTTGGGCGTAGTCCCCCGGCATCCCCGTTACGCCTTCTCCAGGTATTCCGCCCGCTCCTCGTCCAGCAGCCCGGCCACCAGGCCGGCCAGGCCCGGGTGGGCGACGAGGTCCGGGTCCGCGTCGACGACCTCGGTGGCCACGATCCGCGCCTGCGCGATGACGTCCTCGTCGCGCAGCAGCGAGAGCATCTTCAACCCCGACCGCTTGCCCGACTGGGCCGCGCCGAGGATGTCGCCCTCGCGCCGCAGCTCCAGGTCGAGCTGGGCCAGCTCGAAACCGTCCAGCGTGGACTCCACCGCGCGCAGCCGCTCCATGGTCGAGGTCCCGTCGGGCATCTCCGTCACCAGCAGGCACAGCCCCGGCGCGCTGCCCCGGCCGACCCGGCCGCGCAGCTGGTGGAGCTGGCTCACGCCGAACCGGTCGGCGTCCATGATCACCATGACGGTCGCGTTCGGCACGTTCACGCCGACCTCGACCACGGTCGTGGCGACCAGCACCTGCACCTCGCCCGCGGCGAAGGCCCGCATGACGGCGTCCTTCTCGTCCGGGGGCATCCGGCCGTGCAGGATGTCGATCCGCAGGCCGTGCAACGGCCCCTCGGACAGCTTCTGCGCCACGTCCACGACGGCCAGCGGCGGGCGGCGGTCCGACGAGTCGTCCTTCTTCGGCGGGGTGTCCTCCTCGCTCTCGCCGTCGCCGATGCGCGGGCACACCACGTACACCTGGTGGCCCTTGCGGACCTCCTCGTGGATGCGCTGCCAGGCCCGGTCCAGCCAGGACGGTTTCTGCGCCACCGGCACCACGGACGTGCTGATCGGCGACCGGCCGGCGGGCAGCTCGCGCAGCGCGGAGACCTCAAGGTCGCCGTAGACGGTCATGGCGACCGTGCGCGGGATCGGGGTCGCGGTCATCACCAGCACGTGCGGGGTGGACCCGCCCGCGCGCCCGCTCAGCGCGGCCCGCTGCTCGACGCCGAACCGGTGCTGCTCGTCCACCACCACCAGGCCCAGGTCGTGGAACTCGACCTTGTCCTGGATCAGGGCGTGCGTGCCGACGACGATCCCGGCCTCGCCGGTCATGATCTCCAGCAGCGCCTTCTTGCGCTGGGCGGTGCCCATGGACCCGGTCAGCAGGGTCACCCGGGTCGCGTGCTCGGCCGCGCCCAGCTCGCCCGCCTGCCCGAGGTCGCCGAGCAGCTCGCCCAGCGACCGGGCGTGCTGCGCGGCGAGCACCTCGGTGGGCGCGAGCATGGCGGCCTGCCGGCCCGCGTCCACGACCTGGAGCATCGCCCGCAGCGCCACCATCGTGTTGTGCGTGACGACGAAGTGGTCGGTCACGTACAGCCGGGACGGGTGCGCGATGGAGATGCACTGCACCGGTTTCACGCCGACGAACTCGACCGCCTCGACGCGGCGCACCGGCGGCGCGGTGCGGTCCAGGGCGTCGCGGAACGGCGGGAACTCCTCGGGCAGCCGCACGGTCACCTCGTGCAGCTCGTAGCCGAACGCGATGCTGCCCGTGCCGCCCAGCGACTCGGCCAGCTCGCTGACGTACTCGGCGAGGTTCTCCGACTCGGTGCGGAACACGACGTCCACGCCGTCGCACCGGCCGCCGGTGGTGAGCAGGCCCTGGAGCAGCTCGTGGCGTTCCTTGACCGGCGCCAGCTCGACGCAGTCCACGTCCGGCGCGGTCACCAGCGGCAGCCGCCACTTCGGCGTGCCGTCCAGGTCGTAGAGGTCGTCGCGCAGCTCGCGCAGCGTCTTGACCTCGCCGGTGTGCACCTGCCACAGGTGGTCGAGGTCGCACTCGACGGACTTCCCGTCCGAGAGCACCACCCGGTAGACCTCGCGCTCGCCCTGCGGGAAGACGCCGGTGACGGTCGTCGTGGTGCCGTCGGCGGCGACCACCGCCGCGCCCACCTCGATCTCCCCCATCGGCACGAAGCCCTCGGGGGTGAGCACGAGCGAGTCCAGCGGCTGGGCCTTGCCGGAGCCGACCTCGCCCTGGAGCAGGCGGTTCATCGGGTGCTCGCCGGACAGGTCGCGCGCGATCGCCGCGCCGACCTCCTCCTGCCCCTTGGTGAGCTTGAACGGCAGCCGCGCGTCGAAGGCGTCCCGGACCATGCCCGGTTTCGGCGGGCACGCGGGCGCGGGGCGGGCGGTGGCGGACTTGCGGCGCTGGGCCAGGGCGAGCTGCACGGCCAGGGCCTCGTCCCACTTCAGTCGTTGCTGCGCGAGGGTGATCTCGGCCCAGCTCCCCGGGCGGTGGACGAACCGGATCGCCTTCTCCAGCCCGATCAGGTCCTGCGACTCGCGCAGCCGCTCCGGCAGCGGGTCCTCGTCCAGCCCCTCCCACACGGCGAGCACCTGCTCGACGCAGTTGGACACGTGCCAGGACTGGATGCCCTGCGCCGCCGGGTAGACCGGGATGAACGCGCCCGCGAACTTGGCGGCGGCGTCGTCGGTGGCGTCGTCGAGCACCTGGTAGTCGGGGTGGGCGAGCTGGAGCTTGCCGTTGAACATGCCGACCTTGCCCGCGAACATGGCCTCCCGGTTGGGCAGCAGCTCCCGCTCCACGGTCCGCGACCCGCGGCCGAAGAACACCAGGTGCAGGTCCGAGGACCCGTCGGTGATCACGGCTTCGAGCAGCTCCCCGTTGCGGCTCTTCATCCTGCGGTGCCGGACGCTCTTCACGCGTGCTTGGACGGTCGCGTGCTCGCCCAGTTCCAGGCCCTTGATCTCGGTGAGCTTGCCGCGCTCGTCGTAGCGGCGCGGGTAGTGCCGCAGCAGCTCACCGACCGTCGTCAGGCCGAGTCCGCTCTCCAGCGCGTCGGCGCTCTTCCCGCCCAGCACCGACACCAGCTTGTCGTCGAAGGTCGTCATCGCGGACCATTCAACTACTCGACACCGACAACGAGTGCGGCGCCGGGCTGTCCACCGCGGTACGTCGTGATTTCAACCTCCGGATGGGCGATCCTGAGGTGGCTTTCGAGTGTTTCCGCGAGCCCGTCGGGGGCGTCCTCGCCCAGCAGCGCGGTCACCAGCTCCCCGCCGCCGGCCAGCATCCGGTCCACCAGGCGGCACGCGAGCGCGGCCGGGTCGGTGCCCGCCGGCTCGACCATGACCACCTCGCCGTCCTGCATGGCCAGCAGGTCGCCGGGTTCGCACCGGCCCACCCACGTGATCGCCTCCCGTTCGGCGACCCGCACCTCGCCGCGCCGGGTCGCGGCGGCGGCCTCGGCCATCGCGACCACGTCGTCGCCGGCGCGGCGGTTCGGGTCGTGCACGGCCAGCGCGGCCAGCGCCTGCACCGGCGAGAACGCGGGCACCACGACGACGTCCTGCCCGGCCGCGACGGCGTAGGCGACGGCCTCGTCCAGCGGGCCGCGCATGTCCTCGCCGGTGGGCAGCACGGTGACGTGCCGCGCGCGGGTGCCCGCGATGAGGGCGAGCAGGTCGGCCGGGTCGGTGGCGGGCGCCGCCGCGACCGCGCCCGCGCCCCGGAACAGCTCCCGCGCGCCGTCCCCGTCGACCACCACGACCACCGCGCGGTCCTGCCCGAACCGGACGGCCTGCGCCTCGACCTGGTCGGCGAACCGGGCGACCGTGATCCGGTGCGGCCGGCCCTGCTCGACGCCCGCCTCGATGGCCGCGCCGATGTCGTTGCAGTGGACGTGGACGGTCCACAGGCCCGCGCCGTCGCCGACCACGGAGACGCAGTCGCCCAGGGCGTTGAGGCGCTGCTTGAGGTCCTCGGGGTCGGTCGGGTCCTCCAGCAGGTACATGACCTCGTACTCGAAGTCCGCGGACCCGGCCTCGCGGGCGGTGGTCAGGGCTTCGGCGGTGCGCGGGGGCGCGGTGCTCTTCTGGTGCTCCACGGGCTGGCCGGTGATCACCGCCACCAGCGTGTCCAGGAGCACGACCAGGCCCTTCGCGCCAGCGTCCACCACACCGGCCTTGGCCAGGACGGCGAGCTGGCGCGGGGTGTCGGCGAGGGCTTCGGCGCCGGCCTTCGCGGCGGCCGTGACGACCTCGTCGAGGTCGTCGGAGGGGCAGTCGCGAGCGGCCTCGGCGGCGGCGTGCAGCACGGTGAGGACGGTGCCCGGGACCGGCTTGGACACGGCGGCGGTGGCCAGCTCGTCGGCCCGCTTGAGCGCGTTCCGGATGGCCGCCCCGCCCGCCTCGGACACGCCCTGGGCGGCCTCCGCCAGACCGCGCAGGACCTGGGAGATGATCACGCCGGAGTTGCCCCGGGCGCCTTGCAGCGCGCCCCTGGCCAGCGCGGCGAGGGCCTGGCCCGCGTCGTCGGCGCGGGTGCGCAGGAGGGAGTCCTGGGCGGAGCGCATGGTCTGGGACAGGTTCGTGCCGGTGTCCCCGTCGGGGACGGGGAAGACGTTGATGCGGTCGATGTCGTCCCGGTTGGCGTCCAGGGACCGGACACACGCGTCCGCCCACCGGCGCACCGCGACCGCATCGAGAGCCTGCATGGCGGGGAGGGTATTCGATCCCGACAGGCCCCGGTTTGGAGGCGTCGCGACCGACGGGCTACCCTGTCCAGGTTGCCATGCCCGGCTGAGGCTTGTGCACGCTTGCGCGCCCGCCGGGGCGTGAGTACCGCTGGAGAAACCTTAAGGAGTGGCTGACGTGGCTGCCGTGTGCGACGTCTGTGGCAAGGGGCCGGGCTTCGGCAAGTCGGTCTCGCACTCCCACCGGCGCACCAACCGCCGGTGGAACCCGAACATCCAGACCGTGCGCGCGAAGGTCTCGTCTTCGCAGCGGCAGCGGCTGAACGTGTGCACCTCGTGCCTGAAGGCGGGCAAGGTGGTTCGCGGCTGACACCCGCGTCCGAACGTTGTCGCAAGGCCCCCGGGGTTCGCTCCGGGGGCCTTGCGGCGTCCACGGCACCAACGGGCAGCGGAGCCCTTCGGCGGCGCGGGCGGCGAACCTCACAGCGCCGGCCCGCGCCCGCACCCCGCTAGGGCAGCTTCCAGTCGATCGGCTCGGCGCCCTGCTCGACCAGCAGCTCGTTCGCCCGCGAGAACGGCTTGGACCCGAAGAACCCGGCCGCCGCCGACAACGGCGACGGGTGCGCCGACTCGATGCACGGGAACGGCTCCAGCATCGGCCGCAGGTTGCGCGCGTTGCGCCCCCACAGGATCGCCACCAACGGCTCCGACCGCTCCGCCAACGCCCGGATCGCCTGCTCGGTCACCGCCTCCCACCCCTTGCCCTGGTGGGAGTTCGACTTGCCCGGCTGCACGGTCAGCGCCCTGTTCAACAGGAGCACGCCCTGCTCGGTCCATGGCGTCAAATCACCGTTGGACGGCTTGGGGTGCCCCAAGTCGTCCATGTACTCCTTGTAGATGTTGATCAAGGACTTGGGGATCGGCCGCGTCTCCGGCGACACCGAGAACGACAGGCCCACCGCGTGCCCCGGCGTCGGGTACGGGTCCTGGCCCACGATCAGCACCCGCACCCCGTGGAACGGCTGCTGGAACGCCCTCAGCACGTTCTCCCCGGCCGGCAGGTAGGTCCGACCCGCGGCCACCTCCGCGCGCAGGAACTCGCCCATCTTCGCGATCTGGTCGGCCACCGGCGCGAGCGCGCGCGCCCACCCGGCTTCCATGATTTCCTCAAGGGGACGTGCCACGGCGGTGGACCCTATCTCAGTCGATCCGGCGAAGATCCTTGCGGTAGGTCACGATGTTGTTCACGTACTTGTCCACCGCGAACTGCCAGGCGCCTTCCGGCACCGTGTACCCCTCGCGCACCCGCGCCGGGACGCCCAGGGCCATCGCCCGCGACGGCACGTGACCGTTGAACGACACCACCGCGCCCGCCCCGACGATCGCGCCGGTCTCCACCACGGCCCCGTTGAGCACCACCGAACCGGACGCGATGAGGCACCGGTCCGCGATGGTCGCGCCCTCGATGTGGACGTTGTGGCCGATCACGCACTCCTCGCCGATCAGCGCCGGGTGGACCTCGGTGCAGTGGACCACCGTGCCGTCCTGGACCGACGTCCGCGCGCCGATCTCGATGCGCCCGGAGTCGCCGCGCAGCACCGCCTGCGGCCACACGGACGCGTGCGCGCGGATGTGGACGTCGCCGATCACGGTGGCGTCCGGGTGCACGTAGGCGTCCGGGTGGATCACCGGCTCGTAGTCGCCCAGCGCGTAGATCGGCACAGCGGTCCTCCTACAGCTCCTTCGCGAAGCAAAGGCTGTCCGGATGATGCCGGTAGACACCGAAGTTGTCGATGCGCTCGTACCCGCTGGTCTCGTACAGCCGGATCGCCTCCGGCTGGCGGGTCCCGGTCTCCAGCACCATCCGCGTGCGCCCGACGGCCCGCGCCGAGGACTCCAGCTCCGCCAGGACCACCCGCGACAGACCCCGTCCCCGCACGGAGTCCGCCGTGTACATGCGCTTGATCTCCGCGTCGCCGGGGCGGATCGGCGCGTCCTCCACGTCGTGCGCCCGCCAGCCGCCGCACGCCACCGGCACGCCGTCGAGGTAGCCGACGACGAAGTGCCCCAGGGGCGCGGCGAACTGCGCGGGATCGACCGGGGTGACGTCCTGGTCGCCGTAGCGGACCACGAAGACCTGTTGGAGGTCCGCGATCAGCTTCGCCGAGTCTGGATGGTCATACGCGCGCGTGAATAGTTCCACACCAACCAGGTTAACCCGCGCGTCCAGGCGTTATCGCCAGTGCTCCCAGCCCGGCGGCTTCTCGTAGACCCGGCCGTCGACGGTCACCCCGCTCCCGTGCCGCACGGTGCCGATGGTGCGCCACCCCTCCGGAACGGTCTTCGGGTCCGGGAACGTGGCCGCCAGCGCGTGGTCCTCGCCCCCGGTGAGCACCCAGTGCCGGGCGTCCGCGCCCAGCGCCGAGGCCACGTCCAGCAGGCGCGGGTGGACCTCCAGCAGCTCGGTGCGGATGTCGATGCCGATGCCCGACTCGTCCGCGATGTGGCCGAGGTCGGCGAGCAGCCCGTCGGAGACGTCGATCATCGCCGTCGCCCCGGCCGCCGCCGCCTGCGGGCCCGCCGGGTACGGCGGTTCGGGGTTCCGCTGCGCCCCGACGACCGCCACCGGCGACCGGAACCCGCGCTGCAACACGGCCAGCCCACCGGCCGCCCAGCCGAGCCGTCCGCACACCGCCACGACATCACCCACTTGGGCTCCCGACCGGGTGACGGGCTCCAAACCGTTCATGTCACCCATGGCCGTAACGGAGATCACCAGTGTTGCCGAGGACACCATGTCCCCGCCCACCACACCGGCCCCCGCGGCGGCGGCTTCCTGCCACAGCCCGGCGGTGATCCCCTCGACCACTGCGGAGGGCGTGTCGGCGGGGCACGCGAGGCCCACGGTGAGGGCCGTGGGCACGGCTCCCATGGCCGCGACGTCGGCCAGGTTGACGGCCGCCGCCTTGCGGCCGACCTGCTCGGGAGACGACCAGTCGAGTCTGAAGTGGACACCTTCGACGAGCACGTCGGTGGACACCACGACACGCCCGTCCGGCGCGGCCACGACGGCCGCGTCGTCACCGGGTCCGAGGAGCGTCGTCGGCGGCTGCGTCCTACCGGCCGTCACCCGGCGGATGAGACCGAACTCACCCACTTCAGCGACCGTGTCCGCGTTCAGCGGCGGCTCCGGACGCAAGATTGCCTCCCGTTCTGAGCATTCGGAACCCCAACTGGGGTACGTTGCTGACCACGTTCCTACCTCGACCTAACCTGTCGCGACGAAGGGGCACGCCGTGGTGCACGCATACATCCTCATCCAGACCGAGGTCGGCAAGGCAGCCGCCGTCGCGGCAGAGATCTCCGGCATCCCCGGCGTCGCGACCGCGGAGGACGTCACCGGCCCGTACGACGTCATCGTCCGCGCCGAGGCCGACACCGTCGACCAGTTGGGACAGCTCGTGGTCGCCCGCATCCAGAACGTCGAGGGCATCACGCGAACACTGACCTGCCCGGTGGTCCACCTGTAGGCCCGTGTTGTCATAACGGGGTGGCACAGGAACCGGAACGCACGTCCCTGCTCCCCCGCCCGCTGCTCGCGGTGGCCATCGGCCTGCCCGCTCTGCTGGCGGCGGGCGTGGCGGCCGTGGGCCTCTTCCTGGGCGCGGGCGGCAAGGAAGACCCGGCCGGCCCCACCGCGGACCGCTCGGGCCCGGTGGCCGTCGTCCCCGTGCCCGCGCCGAAGGCGGAGTCCGAGGAGTGCAAGGCGCTGCTGAGCAAACTCCCGATGCAACTGGTCTCCAACGGCGCGCAGATGCCCCGCCGAGAACTGGCGAGCCCGGCCCCGGCGGGCGCGCTGGCGTGGGGTGACGCGAAGCACGAGCCGATCATCCTGCGCTGCGGCCTGGACCGGCCGGGCGACCTGACCCCGACGGCGCGGCTGCGGGTCATCTCGGACGTGCAGTGGCTGGAGATCAGCCAGGCGGGCTCCGCGACGTGGTACGTGGTCGACCGCCCGGTGTACGTGGCACTGACCGTCCCGGCAGACGCGGGCACAGGCCCCCTCCAGGACATCTCGACCACGATCAGGGACACCCTCCCACCAGTACCCGTGGACACCAAGGGCTGAAAGCCCAAGCAGTCACAGGGCGCGCAGCGCCCCCGCTTTTGGGCTTTTCCGTCCTCCCCGTATGGCCTGCCCGAAGGGCTACCACAGATTTCCCCGGGTGCGGCCGAAATTTTTGTGAGGAACGAGCAAAAATTTTAGCGGCACCCGGGGAAATCTGTGGTCGGCTCCGCCAGGCCATACGGGGAGGACGGAAAAGCCCCCGCTCTTAGCTTTTCCTCCCCGGCGGCCTGCCCGCCGGCGAGGCGCTTTTGATCTTGAAGGCGCAGCGCCACGACCCACAGCGAGCCGAAGGCACCCCCGCACACTCGACGCCCCCGCAAACTCAACGCGCTCCGCCCCCGCAGCCCCAAAAAGCAGGCCCAGCAAGCAGGCCCAGCGATGCAGCCCCAGCGCGCAGGCTCAGCGCGCAGGCTCAGCGCAGCCCGGTCCCCCGAGCCAACGCAGTCTCGATCAACGTGGTCAACAGATCCGGATAATCCACCCCGGTCTCCGCCCACATCCGCGGATACATCGAAATCGGCGTGAACCCAGGCATGGTGTTCACCTCGTTCACCACCAACTCGTCATAATCCGTCACAAAGAAGTCCACCCGCGCCAACCCCTGGCAATCCAACGCCCGGAACGCCGTGATCGCCATCTCCCGCAGGGCCTCCGCCACGTGCGGCTCCAGCTTGGCCGGGATGTCGAACTCGCAAACATCGTCCAGGTACTTGGCGTCGAAGTCGTACCAGTCCACCGCACCGCCGACCACGCGCAGCTCCGCCGGCAGGGAAGCCTCCACCCGCCCGTCCGGGAACTCCAGCACCCCGCACTCGACCTCGCGCCCCGACACCGCGGCCTCGATGATGACCTTCGGGTCGGTCTTGCGCGCCAGGGCGATCGCGCTGTCCAGGTGCGACCAGTCCACGACCTTCGAGATGCCCACCGACGACCCGGCACGGGCCGGCTTCACGAAGACCGGCAGCCCCAGCCGCTCGCGGTCGTCCGCCGACAGCGTGTCCTGGTCCCGCCGCAGCACGACGAACTCGCCCACCGGCAGCCCGGCGCCCTGGAGCAGCCGCTTGGTGAACTCCTTGTCCATCGCCACCGCCGACGCCAGCACACCCGGCCCCACGTACGGGATGGACGCCAGCTCCAGCAGGCCCTGGATGGTCCCGTCCTCGCCCCAGGCGCCGTGCAGCACCGGGAACACCACGTCCACGTCGGACAGCACCTCGTCGGGCGACACCGGCACCAGCTCGCCGCCGGACACGGGCACCAGCGAGTTCACCGACGGCAACTGGCGGTCGCGCACCTCCAGCGCCTTGGTGTCGTCGGCGCCGATCACCCACCGGCCGTCCTCGTGGGTGATGCCGACCGGCACCACCTCGAACCGCTCGCGGTCCAGGTGCGGGAGGATGCTGCCGGCGGACAGGCAGGAGACCATGTGCTCGCTGCTTCGCCCGCCGAACACGACGGCGACCTTGGTCTTTCGTGTCATGGTCAGCGACCCTACCCGGATGGCGTAACGCGCGATCCCAGCAGCTCCACCAACACCGGCAGCGCCCGGTCGAGCTGCTCGCGGGAGCACGCGCCGTACCCGATCGCCACCCCGAACACCTTCGGCCGGCCGGCGTGGTGCCGCGCCAGGCCGTCCAGCCGGAACCCGCGCGCCTCGGCCTCGGCGAGCAGCTCCCGCTCGGCCGCCGCGTCCTCCAGCACGACCACCACGTGCGCCCCGGCGTCGTCGCCGAGCACCGACACGCCCGCCGCCGCCAGCGTCGAGGCCACCAGCGCCCGCCGCTCCGCCAGCTCGCGGCGCAGCTTGCGCAGGTGCCGCCCGAGGTCGCCGTGCCGCGCCAGCTCGACCAGCACCCGCTGCCCCGCCGCCGACGGGCTCGTCCCGGTCCGGTCCCGGTGCGCCAGCACGTCGGCCGCGATCCGCTCCGGCGCGACCATCCACCCCGCGCCCAGCGTCGGGGTGAGGATCTTGCTCGTCGTCCCCAGGTGCACCACCACGTCCGGCGCGAGCGCGGCCAGCAGCGGCAGCGGGGCCACGTCGAAGCGCAGCTCGCCGTCGTAGTCGTCCTCGACCACGAGCCACTTCTCCGCCCGCGCCCGCTCGACCAGCGCGACCCGCCGCGCCGCCGACATCCGGCCGCCCATCGGGTACTGGTGGGCCGGCGAGCAGTACACGCCCCGCACGCCCGCCGGCACGCCCTCGACCAGCAGGCCCTCTTCGTCCACGGGGGCCTGCACGACCTTCACCCCCGCCGACCGCAACGCCCACACCGCCCGCTGGTACCCGGGTTCCTCCACGGCCACCGCGTCACCGGGCTTGAACACCGCCGCCGACAGCTCCACCAGAGCCGCCGTGGTCCCGCCGGTGGCCAGGACCTGCTCGTCGCTCAACCCGCCGCGCACGGCCAGTCCCCGGTGCCGCAGCAGGTGTTCGGCGACGACGGCCCGGTACTCGGGCAGCCCGGCGCGCTGGGGCCGGAACAGCGGCAGGGCGTCCGCCGCCGCCCGCCACGCGCGCCGCCACGCCGCCCGGTCCAGGCCCTCGGCCCACGGGGCGCCGGGCGCGAGGTCCACCACGTCGGCGGGCGCCGCGGACACCGTCGCCTTGCGCGGCTTGGCCTTCAGGGCACCCGGCGGGGTGGTCGTGACGTACGTCCCGGAGCCGTGCCGCCCGGCGATCCAGCCCTCGGCGTGCAGCTGCTCGTATGCTGCAGCCGTCACGGTCCGGCTCACGCCCAGCCGCTCGGCCAGCGCCCGGGTGGACGGCAGCCGGTCGCCCAGGCGCAGCCGCCCGTCGGCCGCCGCCGCGCGCAGGGCGTCGGCCAGTTGCACGGCCAGCGGCTCGGCGGAGGCGCGGTCCAGCGTCACGGGCAGTGCCGTTTCGACCAAAGTGGCCTCCTCGATCGCCGCGAAATTGGCCCTTGTTAGGTGCCACTTTACCGGCGAGGGTGGGCGCATGACGACGCCGACCCCGCTCTCCCCCACCGATCGCAGCACGATCAGGCGCGGCAAGCACCGCGCGGTCACCGAGCGGGCCGCCCTGCACGCCGTCCTGGACGCGGCCCTCGTGTGCCACCTCGGCGTGGTCGTCGACGGCGCGCCGCTGGTGCTGCCGACCGGCTTCGGCCGCGACGGCGACCGGATCTTCCTGCACGGCTCCACCGGCGCGCGCAGCCTGCGCGAGGCGGCGACCGGCGTTCCGGTGTGCGTCACGGTCACCGTGCTGGACGGCGTGGTCTACGCGCGTTCGGTGTTCGACCACTCCATGAACTACCGCGCCGCCGTCGTGCACGGCACCGCCGTCCCGATCACCGACCCCGAGGAGAAGACCCACGCCCTGCGCGTGCTCACCGAGCACATCGCGCCCGGCTCGTGGGACTACGCCCGCCGCCCCACGGCGAAGGAACTCGCCGCGACCTCCGTCCTGGCGCTGGACCTCACCGAGGCGTCGGTGAAGATCCGCTCCGGCCCGCCCGGCGACGAGGACGAGGACGTCCTGGCCGGCGAGAAGTGGGCCGGCGTCCTGCCGCTGCACTCCGCGTGGGGCAAGCCCGAGCCGGACCCGACGCTGGTCGGCGAGTGGGACGTGCCGCCGCACGTCGCGAGCCGCGCCGGCACCCCGTACGCCTAGAGCCGCACCACGCCTAGAGCGGAACCACGCCTAGAGCGGTACCCGCGTCTAGAGCGGCACCGGCCCCGCGACCGGGTCGAAGCCGAACGGGCGCATCGTGCGCTCACCGTCGCGGTAGACGTGGATCGTCACGGCCGGGTCCGCCCCGTCGTTGCGCACCTGGTGGACGTAGTTCGGGCCGAACACCCGCGACTGGCCGGCCACCAGGTGGTGCAGCACCTGGGTCGGACCCGGCGCGACGACCTCCGTCAACGCGCCGCTGACCACCGTGAACGCCCCGCTGGTCGCGCCGTGGTCGTGCAGGTCGGCGGACTGGCCGGGCAGCCAGCTCATCAGCCACACCTCCTGCCGCTCGGTCTTCTCGACCAGCGCGGCGAAGCGGGTGTCGGGGTCGTAGCGCAGCAGGTGGGCCCAGCGCTCCCGCCGCGCCGCCACGTCGAGCGCGATCCGCACCGGGTGCAGGGCCGCGTGCGACTGGGGCAGGGCGATGGTGTTCTCCGGAACGGCGAACATGGTTCCTTCTTCTTCGGTGATGTGCGGAAGCGTGAGCCGGAAGCCCACAGGACGCGAATCGATCACCGACAGGAACAGAGCGCGCTGGCGACCAGGCTGAGGTCGATGTGACCCCGCCCGTGGCTCATGGCGCGGAAGGACATGCCAAAGAGGGTGACAGCACCGCCCCTCCCGGGCAAGCCCTCCCACGCCGTGGGACCGGTTTTCAGCCGGCCGAGTGATCAACCTCAGCCAGCGGGGTCAAGCGCCGCCAGCACATCCGCCACGAGGTCGGCCGTGTCCTCGCACCCGGCGGACAGCCGCACCAACCCCTCGGGCACCGGGTCGCCCCACTGCGCCCGCCGGTCGCACGTCGTGTGCAACCCGCCGAAGCTGGTCGAGGCGGCCACCAACGCCGACCGCTCCAGGAACCCGGCCACCGCCTCCGCCGAAGCCAGCTCGAACGTCAACACCCCGCCGAACCGCCGCATCTGCTGCCGGGCCACCGCGTGCGCCGGGTCCTCGGGCGCACCGGGCCACCGCAGGTTCCGCACCGCCCCGTGCGACTTGAGCACCTCGTACAGCGCCGCCGCGTTCTCGGCCTGCCGGGTCAGCCTCAGGTCGAGCGTCCCCAGTCCCCGGTGCGCCAACCAGGTCTCGAACGGGCCGGGGATCGCGCCGCCGACCGTCCGCGCGGTGCGGACCTTCTCGGCCAGCTCCGGGTCCGCCGTGGACACGTGCCCGAGCAGGACGTCGCTGTGCCCGGCCACGGCCTTCGTGTCGCTGCTCACCACGATGTCCGCGCCCAGCTCCAACGGCCGCTGCCCCAACGGCGTCGCGGTCGTGTTGTCCACCGCGACCAACGCGCCGGCGTCATGCGCGGCACGCGCCAGCGCCGTGATGTCGCACACGTCCAGGCCCGGGTTGGACGGCGACTCCAGCAGCACCAGCCGCACGCCCTCGAACGACGGGTACGGCCCGGCGGTCGGCGCTTCCACCACCTCCACCGGCATCTCCGCGACCAGCGTCCGGGTCAGGTAGTACCCGTCGCTCGGCACGACCACCGTGTCGCCGGGCGCGAGGACGACCCGCAGCAGGGTCGAGATCGCCGCCATCCCGGACGGGAACAGCACCGCCTCGCCGCCGTCCAACGACCCGAGCGCCGCCTCCAACGCCCGCCAGGTCGCGTTGTGCGGCCGGCCGTAGGTGTCCTCGCCGCCCAGGTGGTAGGCGGAGGCGAACACCGGGTTGGCGCCGAACGGCTCCCCGGGCGCCGGCGGGACCGAGTGGACCACCCGCGTGCCGTCGCCCCAGTTCACTGCCGCTCCGCCTTCCGCTCGCGCTCCAGCAACGCGGCCGTGAGCAGCCGCGGGTCCAAGCCTTCGTGGCACACGCGGTGCACGCCGTCGGTGATCGGCATGTCCACGCCCAGCCGCGCCGCCAGTTCGCGGATCGACGAGCACGACTTCACGCCCTCGGCGACCTGCCCGTGCGCGGCCTCCTGCGCCTGCGCCACGGTGTCGCCGCGCCCCAGCCGCTCCCCGAACGACCGGTTGCGCGACAACGGGGACGCGCAGGTCGCCACCAGGTCGCCCAGCCCGGCCAGCCCGGCGAAGGTCAACGGGTCCGCGCCCAGCGCCGCGCCCAGCCGCGCGGTCTCCGCCAGGCCGCGGGTGATGATCGACGCCATCGTGTTGTCGCCGAACCCGAGGCCGGCCGCCATGCCGCACGCCAGCGCGATGACGTTCTTGCACGCACCGCCCAGCTCGCAGCCGACCACGTCCACGTTGGTGTACGGCCGGAAGTAGGGGGTCGAGCACGCGTGCTGGAGGTCCACCGCCCGGTCGTGGTCGATGCACGCGATGACCGTGGCGGTCGGCTGCTCGGCCGCGATCTCCTTGGCCAGGTTCGGCCCGGACACCACGGCCACCTGGTCCTCGGGCACGTCGGCGACCTCGCGCACGACCTCGCTCATCCGCTTGAGCGTGCCCAGCTCGACGCCCTTGGCCAGGCTGACCAGGGTCGCGCCGGCGGGCAGCAGCGGCCGCCACTCGGCGAGGTTGGTTCGCAGGGTCTGGCTCGGCACGCCCAGCACGACCGCCTGCGCGCCGTCGAGCGCCTTCTCCGGGTCGTGCGTGGCCACCAGGTTCGCCGGCAGCTTCGTGCCGGGCAGGTAGTCGGTGTTCACCCGGGACCGGGTGATCTCGTCGGCCACCTCCGCCCGGCGGGCCCACAGGACGACGTCCGTGCCCGCGTCGGCGAGCACCTTCGCGAAGGTCGTGCCCCACGACCCCGCACCCATCACCGCGACGCGTTCCACGGTCAGCTCTTCTTCGCGGAGTAGAAGCCGTCGGGCGCGGTCTCCTGGCGCACGTCCGCCAGCAGGTCCTTGACCTCGCCCATGATCACGTCGGTGACCTCGCGCAGCAGCGGCAGGGTCTCCGGCTTGCCCCGGTAGGCCGACAGGTCCACCGGCGCGCCGACCTTGGTCACGATCGTCTTGCGCGGGAACGGCCGGAACTGCTTGCGGTAGTGGTCGTAGATCTCGCGGGTGCCCCAACGGGCGGCGGGCAGCACGGGGACGTCGTGCTCCAGCGCGAGCCGGGCGACGCCGGTGCGGCACGTCATCGGCCAGCCGTCGGGGTCCTTGGTGATCGTGCCCTCGGGGTAGATGACCACGACCAGGCCCTGCTCCAGGGCGTCGTGGGCGGCGCGGAGGCTTTGCTGGGCGTCGGAGGTGCCCCGATAGACGGGGATCTGCTTCGCGCCCTTGACGACGGTGCCGACGAACGGGACGTTCCACAGGCTGTGCTTGGCCAGGAAGTGCGGCACCCGGCCGTGCTTGTGCGTGAAGACGGCGTCGTAGACCGGGTCGAGGTGGGACACGTGGTTCATCACCAGGAGCGCGCCGCCGGTCTTGGGGATGTGCTCGCCGCCCTCATTGCGCCGCCGCGCGAGCAGCGCGGTCACCGGGTAGAAGACCGCCGCGGCGAACCCCACCCAGAAGCCGCCTTTCTCCTTGGCCACCTGTACTCCCTCTCGTCACCCGCCGGACGCCTGGAGTCTTCCCGGCGGGTCGGTCCCGGGTCCAGTCGCACTCCCGCCTCGTCGGCGTCGGATATCGGGGAGTATGGCTGGTGTGCGTGCCGACGTGGACCTCGTGGTGCCGGTGAAGGCCCTGCGACGTGCGAAGACCCGGTTGGTGGGGGTGACCGACGACCGCCCGGCGCTGGCGCTGGCGTTCGCGTTGGACACCATCTCCGCCGCGCTGCCGGTCGTCCGGAGTGTGCTTGCCATCACAGACGACCCGTCGGTGGCGGTCGAGCTGGCGGCCCTCGGGGTGGAGTCCGTGGCCGGGCCGGAGGGCTTGAACGAGGCGTTGCGGCACGGGGCGGCGGTGTTGCGGGCGCGGGATCGGCGATCGGTCGTGGGCGCGCTCCAGGCCGACCTGCCGGCGTTGCGGACCGACGAGCTGGAGCTGGCCCTCGCGTCGGCGGAGGGTCGCGCGTTCTGCCCGGACCGCCAGGGCACCGGGACCACCCTGTTGCTGTCCGCGCCGGGCGGCGATCTCATGCCGCGCTTCGGGGTCGGGTCGGCCGAGGCGCACGCGCGGGACGCGCAGACGTTGATCGGGCCGTGGCCGTCGTTGCGCAACGACGTGGACACCGCGGAAGACCTGGACCTGGCGACGGAGTTGGGGCTGGGGCCGCGCACGTGCGCGACCCTCAGCCCCGTGTGCGGCTGACGGCGGGCAGAGCCGTCGCCGCGGTCCCGCGTGCGGTCAGCAGCAGGCCGACCCGTCGCCGCAGCCACGGCCGAAGAGCATCGGGCAGCCGTAGCCGTAGTCCGGGTCCGGGGCCAGCGGCAGGCGTTTGCGCGGTGGTTCGGCCGGTCGGACGGACTCCGGGTTGGGTGTGGTCTTCAGCTGGACGTTGGTGTGGGTCTCCTGGGCGTCGTAGGCCGCCTTGGCGAGCTTCAAGACCTCCACGCCGCGCGCGAAGTCGGCCAGGAACACCCGGTCGCGGTGGAAGTACGGGGCCCAGGAGACCGCGCCTTCCGGCCGCCAGTAGGCGATCTGGATGGGCTTCGTCGGGTCGGTGATGTCCAGGAACCGCGTCCCCTGCTCGTACCAGGAGTAGGCGACGACCCGCTTCTGCACGTCGAAGTAGTGCGCCGAGCAGAAGACGTCCGGGCCGGGCAACGTGCCCTCCTGGTCGTCCGGGCTCCACACGCCGACCGTCTTGAGCGTGAACGGCTTGTCCGGGCTCGCCCGCCACGACTCGCCGCCGGTCGAACCCGCCAGCGACGAGATGACGAACCGGCCCTGGTCCTTGCACGTGGCCGACTCGAAGGCTTCTTCCGTGTGCAGCAACAGGCTGCCCGCCGGGTGCTCGCGGGTCGGCTTGGGGCCGTCCGCCAGCGTCCGGCCGATCGGGCGGAACGAGTTGTGCGAGAACGACGTCGGCATGTCCAGCTTCGGGGCCGCGCCGCCCGCGTACGGGATCGGGTCCACGGCCGTCGCCTCGCGCCACTTGCCGGTCAACGGGTCGCGGTGCCATCCCCGCGTCCAGTAGCCCCGCGTGCCGCCGGTGCCCGCCACCCACGCCACGCCCGCGGCGTCCACCTGGACGTCGTGGGTCATGTGGGTCTCGCCCTGGTTGCGGTTGAGGTCCACGAACGTCGGCAGGGTCCTCGGGTTGCGCGGGTCGCGGATGTCGGTCACGAAGACCTTGCCGGACCTGCGGTAGGTGTCGGGGTCGGTGGACGGGGTGCCGTCGTACCCGGTCGTCCACAGGTACTGGCAGTCGTTGACGCACGTGGTGATGTGGCCGGTGCCCATCGGGGCGAAGTTCAGCAGTTCGAGGTTCGCCGGGTCGGCCGCCGAGATGAGGTAGACGCCCGTGGGCCGCTCGTTGCCCGGCTTGCGGCCGAACGCGCTGCGCTCGCGGGCCAGGAAGACCAGCTTGCGCTTGGCGTCGACGGTGACGTCCTCGTTCTCCCAGAAGCGCTGGGCCGGGTCGTCACCGGGCAGGGCCAACTCCTGCTTGGTGAGGTGGTCGAGGAACTTCGGGTGGTCGGTGTCGGTGACGTCGTAGGTCTTGAGCCCCCACGTGCCGCTGACGAACATCACGTCCCGGTGCCGGTACTGCACGAAGTTGATGGAGATCGCGCCCTCGGTCTCCGGGATCGTCGCGCGCAGCTCGACGTTCTTGGCCGCCGCCGGGAGCGGCTCCCCGCCCTCGTCGGTGAACACGATGGGCGCCGCCGAGGCGGTGCCCTGCGCGGCGAAGCCGATCATCAGGGCGACGACGGCCCCTGCCAAAACCCTCATGCCCGCCACTCCTTTCGGTAATGGGGTCATCGCGGAGCGTGGCAGGTGGGCGGAGCGCGCCACCACCTCCGATCGGCTAGCGTTGCCGCCGTGGTCGAGCAGGCGACGGTGAGCGCGCACCACGCGGACGGGTCGGCGACCGTGCTGCGCGACGACGGCGTGCTCGTGGACGTCCCGGCGGCGGCCGTCGCCGAGGGCGGGTGGCGGGCGCTGCGGCCCGGTCAGCGGGTGACCGTCGAGCGCGGCGAGGCCGGCGCGGTCCGCGCCCTGCGCCGTCCGGTGTGACGCGGAGTTCACCCGGGCGTCGGCTCCGATCAGCGCGGAGCGGCTCGACGTGGGGAACAATGCCTACTGTGAGCACGGACAACACACCCGAGCAGCCCAAGCGACGCACGAGGACACCGCGGACCCAGCCGGCCGCGAGCGCGCCCCGCCGCCGCCCCCGACCGGCAGTCCGTCGCACCACGCGGGGCGCGCCCCAGGCCGAGACGCCGCAGCGCCCCTTCCCCGGCTCGCTCCCGGCCGTCACCGCCAACGCCGAGGCGCCGGACCTGCCCGACGACCGGTACTTCAACCGGGAGCTGTCCTGGCTGGACTTCAACGCCCGCGTGCTCGCCCTGGCCGAGGACTCCTCCCAGCCGCTGCTGGAGCGGGCGAAGTTCCTCGCCATCTTCGCGTCCAACCTCGACGAGTTCTGGATGGTGCGGGTCGCGGGTCTCAAGCGCCGCGACGAGACGGGCCTGTCGGTGCGCAGCGCGGACGGGCTCACGCCGCGCGAGCAGCTGGCCGCGGTGTCCAAGCGCACCCAGGAACTGGTGGAGCAGCACGCCCGCGCGTTCCTCGACCACGTCCAGCCCGAGCTGGAGAAGCACGGCATCAGCATCGTCAACTGGGCGCAGCTGACCGACTTCGAGAAGCTGCGGCTGTCGAACTACTTCACCGACCAGGTGTTCCCGGTGCTCACGCCGCTCGCCGTGGACGCCGCGCACCCGTTCCCCTACATCTCCGGCCTGTCGCTGAACCTGGCCGTGACCGTGCGCGACCCCGAAGGCGGCGCGGAGCGGTTCGCGCGCATCAAGGTGCCGGACAACGTGCCGCGCCTGGTCCGGGTGGAGGCCGACCGCACCAGCGAGACGGCCACGTTCCTGCCGCTGGAAGAGCTCATCTCCGCCCACCTGGGCGAGCTGTTCGCGGGCATGGAGGTCATCGAGTGCCACGCCTTCCGGGTCACCCGCAACGCCGACCTGGAGGTCGAGGAGGACCAGGACGAGGACCTGCTGAAGTCCCTGGAGCGGGAGCTGGTGCGCCGCCGGTTCGGGCCGCCGGTGCGGCTGGAGATCGCCGGGGACATGACCGAGCACATGCTGGAGCGGCTGCTGCGCGAGCTGGAGGTGGACCCGCACGACGTCGTCCAGGTGCCCGGCCTGCTGGACCTGTCGTGCCTGTGGCAGCTCTACAGCGTGGACCGCAAGCAGCTCAAGGACGCGCCGTTCGTGCCCGCCACGCACCCGGCGTTCGGTGAGCGGGAGACGCCCAAGAGCATCTTCGCCACCCTGCGCGAGGGCGACGTGCTCGTGCACCACCCGTACGACTCGTTCTCCACGTCCGTGCAGCGGTTCATCGAGCAGGCCGCCGCCGACCCGCGCGTGCTGGCCATCAAGCAGACGCTGTACCGCACGTCGGGCGACTCCCCGATAGTGGACGCGCTGATCGACGCGGCCGAGGCGGGCAAGCAGGTCGTGGCGCTGGTGGAGATCAAGGCGCGGTTCGACGAGCAGGCGAACATCAAGTGGGCGCGGGCGCTGGAGAAGGCGGGCGTGCACGTCGTCTACGGCCTCATGGGCCTCAAGACGCACTGCAAGACCTCGCTGGTGGTCCGGCAGGAGGGTTCGCGGATCCAGCGGTACTGCCACATCGGCACCGGCAACTACAACCCCAAGACCGCCCGCCTCTACGAGGACATCGGCCTGCTGACCGCCGAGCCGACCATCGGCGCTGACCTCACCGACCTGTTCAACGTCCTCACCGGCTACGCCCGGCAGGAGCACTACCGCAGCCTGCTGGTCTCGCCCAAGGGCGTGCGGCGCGGCATCGTGGAGCGCATCGAGCGCGAGGTCGAGCTGGCCCGCGCGGGCGAGCGGGCCGGGGTGCGCATCAAGGTGAACTCGCTGGTGGACGAGCAGGTCATCGACGCGCTGTACCGGGCGTCCCAGGCGGGCGTGCCCGTGCAGGTGGTCGTGCGGGGCGTGTGCGCGCTCAAGCCGGGCATCAAGGGCCTGTCGGAGAACATCCACGTGCGCTCGATCCTGGGCCGGTTCCTGGAGCACTCGCGGGTGTTCCACTTCGTCGGCTGCGGCGAGCACTGGATCGGCAGCGCGGACATGATGCACCGCAACCTCGACCGGCGGGTGGAGGTGCAGGTGCGGGTGACCGACCCGAAGCTGACCGCCCAGCTCGACGACATGCTGGACTCGGCGCTGGAGCCCAGCACCCGCTGCTGGGTGCTGCAACCCGACGGCGAGTGGGAGGCGTCCCCGACCGACGGCGGGCGCGTGCGGGACCACCAGACCGAGTTGCTGCGCGCGCACCGCGCGGTGGGGTGAGGCGCGTGATCCGAGCTGCCGGCGCCGTCCTGTGGCGCGACGGCTTCGTCGCCGTCGTGCACCGGCCCCGCTACGACGACTGGTCGCTGCCCAAGGGGAAGGTGGACCCGGGCGAGACCGTGCCCGCGGCGGCGGTGCGCGAGGTGCTGGAGGAGACCGGGTTCACCGCGGTCCTCGGGCGGTACCTGCACACCCTGTCCTACACGGCGTTCGGCAGGCCGAAGGAGGTCGACTTCTTCAGCGCGCGGGCCGTCTCGGGCGCGTTCACGCCCAACGAGGAGGTGGACGAGCTGCGCTGGCTGCCCGTCGAGGAGGCGGCGGCGCTGGTGACCCGCGACGGCGACCGCGAGGTGCTCGACGTGTTCGCCGCGTGCCCGCCGGACCTGGCGACGCTGCTGCTGGTGCGCCACGCCAAGGCGGGCAAGCGGGACAACTGGGTGGGCGACGACGACCTGCGCCCGCTCAGCTCCGCCGGGTGGCGGCAGGCCGCCGGGCTGCGCGCGCTGCTGCCGCTGTGGGGGCCGTCGCGGGTGCACTCCGCGCCGCGCGTGCGGTGCGTGGAGACCGTGCAGGGCGTCGCGGACGACCTCGGGCTGGACGTGCTGCTGGAGCCGAGGCTGTCCGAGGAGGGCTACTGGCCCGACCGGGAGGCCGCGCTCGTGCGGCTGCTGGAGATCGCCGACGGGCCGGGCGTGCCGGTGGTGTGCAGCCAGGGCGGGGTCATCCCGGACGTGGTGGCCACCCTGGCGTCCCTGTCCGGGCTGCCGCAGGGGGCGGAGGTGCCCTGCAAGAAGGGCAGCGCGTGGGTCCTGTCGTTCCGGCGGCCGGAGCCGGGCTGGTCCACATCGGACACGACCGGCACCTGGCCCAAGCTGGTCTCGGCGCACTACCTGCCGACCTCGTTGGCGGCCCCCGTGCCTTAGCGCCGGAGCCGCCCTTTCGCGGAAAACAGGCCGTTCCCGGTCCCGGGGGCGGCCTGTTTCGTGCCTGAGGGCCTTTCTGCGGCCCGGTCGGAACCGGCCGGCCCACTGCCACCCGACCGGCCGCTCCGGCGCTTCGGCGGCCCGCACAGCCCTTTCCACGCCCGTCCCCGGCACTGCGCCAAAAGAGTGGTGGCAGTTCGTTCCCCGCGAGGGCCGCGTCGGATTGTCGCGCCATCAGACAGAGCTCAGGGCCCGATACGCGTCCGCATCGGGCCCTGCTCACTTCGCCGGCCGGGCGCGCGCCCGGCCGGTTCTCACTTCTTGGCCGCGGTCTTCCGGGCGGCCGGCTTCTTGGCGGCCGCCGTCGTGGTGGACTTCGCCGCCGCCGCCTTGGTGGCGGCCGGCTTCTTCGCCGCGGTCGTGGACTTCGCCGTGGTCGCCTTGGCCGTCGAGGCCTTGGCCGTGGACGCCTTGGTCGCGGTGCTCTTGGCAGCCGGGGCCTTGGCGGCGGTGGCCTTGGTGGTCGCCGCGGTGGTCTTCCGCGTGGCCGGGGCCTTCGTGGCCGCCGCAGCGGTACGCGCGGTGGTGCTGCGCGTGGCGCGCGTGGTGGTCGTGCGCGCGGTGGTGCTGCGGGTGGCCGGAGCCTTGGTCGAGGCGGCGGGCTTGGCCGCGGCCGACGCGGCGGGCTTCGCCGCGGTGACCTTCGGCAGCTTCTTCGTGCCGCTGATGACGTCCTTGAACGTCGAACCCGCGCGGAACGCGGGAACGTTGGTCTTCTTGACCTTCACGGTCTCACCGGTGCGCGGGTTGCGAGCGGTGCGGGCCGCACGGGCACGCTTCTCGAAGACACCGAAGCCGGTGATGTTGACCTTCTCGCCCTTGTGGACGCTGCGGACGATGACGTCGACCAGACCGTCGACGGCAGCGGCGGCGTTCTTCTTGTCGCCAAGGCGCTCGGCGAGCGCCTCGATGAGCTGGGCCTTGTTCACCTTCAGTCCCTCCCAGGACGCTCACGGCCCTAGTCGGGCCGACTGAAGGCCACGGTAAGCCCAAATGCAAGGAAATACCAATCGCCACGCCAGATTTTTCGTTGTGGCGTGGGCAATTACGACCGGTCGAGGGATGGCCCCAGGGGCTGTCCGGCGGGTGGCCCGGACCGGATTCCCGCTGATAGAAGGGGGAATCCGGTCCGGGAAAGTCACCTGGCGGGCGCCGGAACGGTGGTGGGCAACCAACCCGCCCGGTTCCGCTCGAACGTGGTGATGTCATCGGCGTGCCGCAGGGTCAGGGCGATGTCGTCCAAACCCTCCAGCAGCCGCCAGCGGGTGTACTCGTCGATGGTGAAGGGGGCGGTGAAGTCCTTCGCCACAACCGTCTTCGCGGCCAGGTCCACGGTCACCTCGGTGCCCGGGTCGTTCTCCAGCAGCTTCCACAGCAATTCGACATCGGACTGCTCGCACTGGGCGGCCACGAGGCCCTGCTTGCCGGCGTTGCCCCGGAAGATGTCGGCGAACCGGGAGGAGACGACCACCCGGAAGCCGTAGTCCATCAACGCCCAGACGGCGTGCTCCCGGGACGAGCCGGTGCCGAAGTCGGGGCCCGCGACGAGCACGCTGCCGGCCCGGTACGGCTCCTGGTTGAGCACGAACTGCTCGTCCCCGCGCCAGGCGGCGAACAGGCCGTCCTCGAACCCGGTGCGGGTCACGCGCTTGAGGTAGACGGCCGGGATGATCTGGTCGGTGTCCACGTTGGACCTGCGCAGGGGGACGCCGACGCCGGTGTGGGTGGTGAACGCTTCCATGTCGCTTGGGCTCCTCAGACCAGGTCGGCGGGCGAGGACAGGGTGCCGCGCACGGCCGTGGCGGCGGCCACGAGTGGCGAAACCAGGTGGGTGCGGCCACCCTTGCCCTGCCGGCCCTCGAAGTTGCGGTTGGAGGTGGACGCGCTGCGCTCGCCCGGCTTGAGCTGATCGGGGTTCATGCCCAGGCACATCGAGCACCCGGCCTGCCGCCACTCGGCGCCCGCCGCGAGGAACACTTCGTGCAGTCCCTCGGCTTCGGCCTGTGCGCGCACCCGCATGGACCCGGGGACCACGAGCATCCGGACGCCGTCGGCCACCTTGTGGCCCTTCAGCACGTCCGCGGCGGCGCGGAGGTCCTCGATGCGGCCGTTCGTGCACGAGCCGAGGAAGACGGTGTCGACGTGGATGTCGCGCAGCGGCGTGCCCGGCTCCAGGCCCATGTACGTCAGCGCCTTCTCGGCGGCCACGCGCTCGTTCTCGTCGACGATGGTCTCCGGGTCGGGCACCTTGTCGCCCAGCGGCAGGCCCTGGCCCGGGTTGGTGCCCCACGTGACGAACGGCGTCAGCTCGTCGGCGTTCAGGTGGACCTCGGCGTCGAAGGTCGCGTCGTCGTCGGTGCGCAGCGACTTCCAGTACTCCACCGCGGCGTCCCAGTCCGCGCCGGACGGGGCGTGCGGGCGGCCCTTGAGGTAGTCGAACGTCGTCTGGTCGGGGGCGATCATCCCGGCGCGGGCGCCGGCTTCGATCGACATGTTGCAGACGGTCATGCGGGCTTCCATGGACAGCGCCTCGATCGCGCTGCCCCGGTACTCCAGGACGTAGCCCTGGCCGCCGCCGGTGCCGATCTTCGCGATGACCGCGAGGATGACGTCCTTGGCGGTCACGCCGGGCTTGAGGGCGCCCTCGACGGTGATCGCCATGGTTTTGAACGGTTTGAGCGGCAGCGTCTGGGTGGCCATGACGTGCTCGACCTCGGACGTGCCGATGCCGAACGCCAGCGCGCCGAACGCGCCGTGCGTGGAGGTGTGGCTGTCACCGCACACGACGGTCATGCCGGGCTGCGTGAGGCCGAGCTGCGGACCGACCACGTGGACGATGCCCTGCTCCGCGTCGCCCATCGGGTGCAGCCGCACGCCGAACTCGGCGCAGTTCTTGCGCAGCGTCTCGACCTGGGTGCGCGACACCGGGTCGGCGATCGGCAGCTCGATGTCGACCGTGGGGACGTTGTGGTCCTCGGTGGCGATCGTCAGGTCGGGCCGGCGGACCTGGCGGCCCGCCAGGCGCAGCCCGTCGAACGCCTGCGGGCTGGTGACTTCGTGCAGCAGGTGGAGGTCGATGTAGAGCAGGTCCGGCTCCGCGCCACTGCCGTGGCGCACCACGTGTGCTTCCCACACCTTCTCCGCGAGCGTGCGGCTCATCGCTTCTCCCAGGATCTGGACAGTCGATAGATCTGGACTTCCCAGACAGTGGGAAGTTAGTATCGGCTTGTGGGACAGCATAGCGGGATCGGCGTGCTGGACAAGGCAGTGGCCGTCTTGAACGCCGTCGCAAAGGATCCGTGTGGGCTCGCCGAGCTGTGCAACCGGACGGGCTTGCCTCGGGCAACCGCGCACCGGTTGGCCGTGGGGCTCGAAGTGCACCGGTTGCTGCGACGGGGTTCCGACGGCCGCTGGCGTCCGGGCGCGGCATTGGCGGAATTGGCGGGCGGGGCGACGGACCCCTTGCTCGACGCGGCGTCCTCGGTGCTGCCGAGGTTGCGCGACATCACCGGCGAGAGCGTGCAGCTCTACCGGCGGGACGGGATGCAGCGGATCTGCGTGTCGTCGGCGGAGCCACCGAGTGGCCTGCGCGACACCGTCCCGGTGGGAGCTCGGCTGCCGATGACGGCCGGTTCGGGCGCGAAGGTGCTGGCGGCGTGGGCCGACCCGGGCACGCAGCGTTCGGTGTTGGCCGACGCGGTGTACGGGGAACGCACGTTGCTGGAGGTCCGGCGGCGCGGTTGGGCGCAGTCCGTGGCGGAGCGGGAACCGGGCGTGGCGAGCGTCTCCGCGCCGGTGCGCGACAGCACGGGGTCGGTCGTGGCGGCGGTGTCGGTGTCGGGGCCCATCGACCGGATGGGACGACGGCCGGGCGCGCGGTGGGCGGCCGACCTGCTGGCTGCCGCGGAGGCCCTCCAGTCGCGCCTGTAGGCGTTCGGAAGCCCCGGGCTCCCCGTTGTGTCGTGGCGGGGGTGCCCGGGGCTTTGTCGTGCGCGAGAGAGCTTGACGGGCGGGTGGGCAGGCGCGGCGCGGACGAGGGGCCTCGGGGGCAGGGCGGGCAACTCGGGCGGGCGGCACAGGCGGCACGGGAAATGTGGTGAGGGCCATGTGCGGCGGTGCCGCCATCGGTGGCGCGCCGGTACCACCAACAGTGTGGCCGTCGGTGGCGCGCCGGTGTCCCCGACGGTGCCGCCGTCGGGTGGTGCGGCGGTGGGTTGGGAATGAGTGCGAAAAGCAAGATCCCCCGGTGCTCGCGCACCGGGGGATCTTGTTTGTAGCCCCGAAGGGATTCGAACCCTCGCTACCGCCTTGAGAGGGCGGCGTCCTAGGCCGCTAGACGACGGGGCCCTAGGTTTCCGATCCACATCCTACCAGATCGGGTCATTCAGTTTTTCCGGCGGGTCTTGCTGTCCTGCTCGCCTGCGGTAGCTTAGCACATCTTTTTCCTACCGCTTGCAGCTGGGGTACCAGGACTCGAACCTAGACTAACTGAACCAGAATCAGTCGTGCTGCCAATTACACCATACCCCATTGGCTTTCCGATCAACTTCCCCGTTCGCCTTGCTCGGGGGGCTGTCCGTTCCGCCGGGGAGAATACTAGACCAAGCCCCCGGCGGAACGGAAATCGGGGGTCACGCCGAGGCGGCCGACAGCTCGCACACGAGGAGTTCGGGCAGCTCAGCGAGGCTGCTGATGGCGCGCACGCCGGTGGGCAGGGCGCCTTCGCGCGGGCCCTGGCGGTTCAGCCAGACGCCGTGCATGCCGGCGTCCCGCGCGCCTATCGCGTCGGCGTGCAGGCGGTCGCCGACGTGGACCGTGTCGCCCAATGCGACGCCCAGGTCATTGCAGGCGGTGTCGAAGATCACGCGGTCCGGTTTCGCGGCGCCGACTTCGCCCGCGATCAGGACCGTGTCGAAATACTGGGCCAGGCCGAGCGTGGCGATCTTCACGCGCTGGTGGCGGCCCGAGGCGTTGCTCACCGCGGCGAGCGGCAGACCGGCGGCGCGCAGCCATTCCAGGCACGGCACGACGTCGGGGAACAGCCGCCAGCCCGACGCCAGGACCTCCTGGCGCTGCAGCTCGCGGCGGGTGGCCTCGGCGAGGCTGAGCTCCTCACCCAGCGCGGCGAAGAAGGCGCGGGTGCGGATGTTGCGCATGGACTCGTATTCGAGTTCGCCCGCGAGCAGCCGGGAACAGTGCTCGTCGGTGATGCGCTGCCACAGCGTCCAGTTGTCGGCGTTGCCGACCATCGCGGCCAGCGCGGCGCGGGACGAGGTGCTGTAGTCGACGAGCGTGTCGTCCACATCGAGGCTCACCGCGCGGATCTCGCCGGTTCTCCGGGGGGTGAAAGTCGGGGCTGCGGTTGTCACCCAGTGAGGCTAGGTGCGCGCAGCCCCCGTCCGACTCGACCAGAGAGGTGATATCTGGCGATTCTTGCACGGTCAAGCACCGCTGAACCGCCCGATAGCACCAGTCAGATTGACCCCAACGCGCGGCGCAATCGCCCGATCGAGCGATCCCGACCGAGCAACTCCATCGATTCGTACAGCGGAGGCGAGACGGTACGGCCCGTCACGGCAACCCGCACCGGGGCGAACGCCTTGCGCGGCTTGAGGCCCAGTCCGTCCACAAGGGACACCTTCAGCGCGTCCTCGATCGCGGCGGTCGTCCAGTGCCCCAACGCTTCCAGCGCGCTGATGCTCGCCTCCAGCACCGGGCGCGCGTCCGCGCCGAGCGCCTTGGCCGCGGACTCCTCCTCCGGCCGGAAGCTGTCCTCGTCGGTGAACAGGAAGCGGACCATGCCGGCGGCCTCGGACAGCACCACCAGGCGCTCCTGCACCAGCGGCGCGACGCCGCGCAGCGTCGCCAACTGCTCCTCGGACGGGTCCACCAGCACGCCGTCGGCCGCCAGGTACGGCAGCACGCGGTTCACGAAGTCCTCCGCGGCCAACGCGCGCAGGTGCGTGGCGTTGATCGCCTCCGCCTTCTTCAGGTCGAACCGCGCGGGGTTCGCGCTGATCTTCTCCAACGAGAACGCGGCGATCATCTCCTCGACGGAGAAGATGTCGCGGTCGTCCGCGATCGACCAGCCGAGCAGCGCGAGGTAGTTCAGCAGACCCTCGGGCAGGAATCCGCGGTCGCGGTAGTTGAAAAGGTTCGACTGCGGGTCGCGCTTGGACAGCTTCTTGTTGCCCTCGCCCATCACGTAGGGCATGTGCCCGAACCGCGGGGTGAAATCGGTCACGCCGATTCGCTGCAAAGCCGCATAAAGGCCGAGCTGGCGCGGAGTGGACGGCAGGAGGTCTTCTCCGCGCAGCACGTGCGTGATGCGCATCAACGCGTCGTCGACCGGGTTGGTGAACGTGTAGAGCGGGTCACCGTTGGCGCGCACGACGACCGGGTCGGGCGTCGCGCCGGCCTTGAACGTGATCTCCCCGCGGATCAGGTCGTCCCACGTGTAGTCCTCGTCGGCCAGGCGCAGCCGCAACACGGGCTCGCGGCCCTCGGCGCGGAAGGCGGCCTTCTGCTCGTCGGTGAGCGAGCGGTCGTGGTTGTCGTAACCGAGCTTGGGGTCCTGGCCCGCGGCCTTGCGGCGCGCCTCGACCTCCTCCGGCGTGGAGAACGACTCGTACAGCTCACCCGCGGCGAGCAGCTTCTGCGCGATGTCCGCGTAGACGGCGCGGCGCTCGCTCTGCCGGTAGGGCGCGTGCGGGCCGCCGACCTCGGGGCCCTCGTCCCAGTCCAGGCCGAGCCAGGCCATGGCTTCGAGCAGCTGCTCGTACGACTCCTGGGAGTCCCGTGCCGCGTCGGTGTCCTCGATCCGGAACACCATCTTGCCGCCGGTGTGCCGCGCGTACGCCCAGTTGAACAGGGCGGTGCGGATCAGGCCCACGTGCGGCGTGCCGGTCGGCGACGGGCAGAAGCGGACACGGACCTCTGGGGTGACTGCGGATTCGCTCATGACCCGATCAGCGTATCCGCCTTGACCGGCGGCCCCGACAGGAGCATCCTCAAGTTATTCAACCGGTGTTGAAAACGAGGTGGGGACGATGGAGAGGACCACGGTCGCGGTCGTCGGCGGAGGGCCGGCGGGCATGGTGCTGGGGCTGCTGCTGGCGCGCGCGGGCGTCGGGGTGACGGTGCTGGAGAAGCACGGCGACTTCCTGCGCGACTTCCGCGGGGACACGGTGCACGCGTCCACGTTGACCTTGTTGGACGAGCTGGGCCTGGGCCCGTCGTTCGCGGACGTGCCGCACCAACTCATGGAGAAGGTGCAGGTCGTCACCGACGCCGGGGTCGCCACGATGGCCGACCTGTCCCGCTTGCCCGGCCCGCACAAGCACATCGCGATGGTGCCGCAGTGGGACTTCCTCGACCTGCTCGCCGACGCGGCCAAGCGCGAAGAGTCCTTCACGTTGCTGATGGACGCGGAGGTCGTCGGTCTGGTGAAGTCCGGCGCCCGGGTCACCGGCGTCCGCTACCGCACCCCGGACGGGGACCGCACGCTCGGCGCGGACCTGGTCGTCGCCGCCGACGGTCGCGGCTCGTCGGTGCGGCGGGAGGCGGGGTTGGCGGTGCGGGAGTTCGGCGCGCCCATGGACGTGTGGTGGTTCCGCGTGCCCCGGCACGCCGACGAGCCGAGCAACGGCCTGGGCCGGTTCTCCCGGGGCGTGGGCCTGGCGATGATCCCGCGCGGCGACTACTACCAGTGCGCCTTCCTGATCCGGAAGGGCACGGACCGGCAGCTCCGGGCGGAGGGCGTCGAGGCGTTCCGGCGGCGCGTGGCGAACCTGGCCCCGTGGATCGCCGACCGGTTGACGACGATCGAGTCCCTGGACGACGTGAAGCTGTTGGACGTGAAGCTCGATCGCCTGCCGCGGTGGCACGGCGACGGTGTGCTGTGCATCGGTGACGCGGCGCACGCCATGTCCCCCATCGGCGGCGTCGGCATCAACCTGGCCGTGCAGGACGCCGTGGCGGCGGCCCGGGTGCTGGCCGCGCCCGCCCGGCGGGGCGAACTCACCCCCGCGGTGCTGGCGCGCGTGCAGCGGAGGCGCTGGTTCCCGACCGCGGTGACCCAGGCGTTCCAACGCCGGATCCAGGACTCGTTCCTGCGCCCCACCCTCGACGGCGAGACGAGCGGGACGGCGGAGATGCCGCGCCTGGTCGCGCTGCTGCAACGCTTCCCGGCGCTGCAAGCGGTTCCGGCGTACCTGGTGGCGATCGGCCTGCTCCCCGAACACGCC
Source organism: Saccharothrix sp. NPDC042600 (assembly GCF_040647305.1). Lineage (NCBI taxonomy): Bacteria > Bacillati > Actinomycetota > Actinomycetes > Pseudonocardiales > Pseudonocardiaceae > Saccharothrix > Saccharothrix sp. NPDC042600. The sequence continues at coordinate 61,561 of NZ_JBEZBW010000040.1, forward strand.
CCGCACTTCGCCCGCCGGACACCGCGCCGCATCACCCGGGGCTGACTGTCGTACCCCGGTGGGACAATCGAACCGGGGGCCGGAGGCCGCGCCCGGCGAATCCGGGGGCCAGTGGCCGCGCCCGGCGAATCCGGGGGCCCAGTGGCCGCGCGCCGGAAACCGGGGCCAGTGGCCGCGCGCCGGAAACCGGGGGCCAGAGGCCGGAGGCCGCACCCCGAGAACCGGGGGCCGAGGCCGCGCTCGGTGCGGCTCCGCAGCACGGAGGAGCCGCACCGAGCGCGGGACGTCAGCGGTTGGCGACCGGGTTGGTCAGCGTGCCCAGGCCCTCGACCGTCACCGACACCGACTGGCCGGCCGTGATCGGGCCCACGCCGGCCGGCGTCCCGGTCAGGATCACGTCCAGCGGGCGCAGGGTCATCACCGACGAGATGTACTCGATCAGCGTCGGGATGTCGTGCACGAGCAGCGAGGTGCGCGAGTCCTGCTTCAGCTCGCCGTCCACCGTCGTCCGGATCGCCACGTCGGTCGGGTCGAACTCGGTCTCCACCCACGGCCCCAGCGGGCAGAACGTGTCGAAGCCCTTGGCCCGCGTCCACTGGCCGTCGGTCTTCTGCAGGTCGCGCGCGGTGACGTCGTTGGCGATCGTGTACCCCAGCACCGACTGGCGCGCCCGCGCCGCCGGGATGTCGCGCCCGCCGACGCCGACCACGACCGCCAGCTCACCCTCGAAGTCCACCCGCTCGGACACGGCGGGCAGCTTGATCTCCGCGTTCGGCCCGATCACCGCGGTGTTGGGCTTGAGGAAGATCAGCGGGTTCTCCGGCACCTCGTTGCCGAGCTCGGCCGCGTGCTCGGCGTAGTTGCGCCCGACGCACACGATCTTGGGCGGCAGGAACGGCGCGAGCAGGCGGACGTCGGCCAGCGGCCACTTCCGCCCGGTGAACGTGGGGTTGGCGAACGGCTCGTCGGCGATCTCGACGGCGGTCAGGTCGTCGCCTTCGCCTTCGATCGCGGCGAAAGCGAGGCCATCCGGCTGGGCGATACGGGCAATGCGCACGCCGATCACCCTAACCGGCGGCTTGTGCGGCCACCCGTCGTCCCTAGCGTCGAAGGCATGCGAACCCTGCTCCTCGCCCTCACCCTCGTGAGCGCGACCACGCCGACCGCGACAGCGGCGACCTCCACAGTGCCGACCACCACAGTGCCGACCACGACAGCGGCGATCCCGCTCGAAGCGGGCACGCCCCTCACCTCCAGCACCGGGTCCCGGTGCGTCAACGGCTTCAACGCCGACGGCTACCTGGTGCTGCACCCGTCCTGCGCGGGTGCCGGCGCGACCGTCAAGGGCCCCGGCGGCGGGACGATCGGACCGGTCGTGTCCGCCCGCCCCACATACTCGATCGTGAAGGTGCTCGACCCGACGGTGTGGGACCAGCTCCCCCGCGCCGCCGGCACCACCGTCACCGGCAGCGCCGAGGCCCCGGTCGGCGGCACGGTGTGCATGGTCAGCCCGACCACCGGCCGCCGCTGCGGCACCGTCACGGCCAAGAACGCGACGGTCACGTTCCCGCAGGGCACGATCTCCGGGCTGACCCGCGTGAACCTCTGCGCCCAGCCCGGCGACCAGTGGGCGGCCCTGACCAGCGGCACCCAGGCCCAGGGGCACGTCCTCGGCGGGTCGGGCTGCTCGACCTACTTCCAGCCGGTCAACCGGATCCTCGCCGCCGAGGGGCTGACCCTGCTCACCTGGTGACGCGCGAAGCCTTGTGCACCAGCGCGTCGCACAGGGCGAGCCAACTGGCCTCGACGATGTTCCCGTGCACGCCCACGGTGGTCCACTCGCGCTCGCCGTCGGTGGACTCGACCAGCACGCGGGTGACGGCGTCGGTGCCGTGCTGATCGGTGAGGATGCGCACCTTGTAGTCGTTCAGCTCCACACTGTCCAACCAGGACAGGTGGGGCAGCAGCGCCTTGCGCAGCGCCGCGTCCAGCGCGTGCACCGGGCCGTTGCCCTCGGCGGTGGCGATGACCCGCTCCCCCGCCACGTGCACCTTGACCGTGGCCTCGGACACGATCGCCCCGTCCTGCCGGTGGTCGAGCACCACCCGGTAGGACTCCAGGGTGAACGGCGGCTCGTCCAGTTCGGACAGCTCGCGCTTGAGCAGCAGCTCCAGCGAGGCGTCGGCGGCCTCGAACGACCAGCCGCCCGCCTCCAGCTCCTTCACGGTGCGCACGACGTTCGTGAGCGCCTCCGGCCGGCGGGCCAGGTCGATCCCCAACTCACGTCCCTTGAGTTCGAGACTGGCCCGGCCCGCCATCTCGGTGACCAGCACCCGCATGTCGTTGCCGACGGTGTCCGGATCGATGTGGTTGTAGAGCTCCGGATCCACCTTGATCGCGCTCGCGTGCAGCCCTGCCTTGTGGGCGAAGGCCGACGACCCGACGTAGGCCTGGTGGGTGTCGGGTGCGATGTTCGCGATCTCGGCAAGGGCATGGGAGACCCGGGTGAGCTCGGCCAGCGATTCGCGCGGTAGCACGGGCAGGCCGAGTTTGGTCACGAGGTTCCCGACGACGGCGAACAGGTCGGCGTTGCCCGCTCGCTCGCCGTAGCCGTTCGCGGTGCACTGGACGTGGGTCGCCCCCGCCTGCACCGCGGCGACGGTGTTGGCCACCGCGCAGGACGTGTCGTCCTGGCAGTGGATGCCGACGCGGAAGCCCGTGCGGGCGACGACGTCGGCGACGGTCTCGGACAGGCCCAGCGGCAACTGTCCCCCGTTGGTGTCGCAGAGGACGACGACGTCCGCGCCGCCCTCCACAGCGGACTCCAGCACGCGCAGCGAGGTGTCCGGGTCGAACGCGAAGCCGTCGAAGAAGTGCTCGGCGTCGAGGAACACGCGGCGGCCCTCGTCCACCAGGAAGCGGACGGTGTCGCGCACCATCGCGCAGTTCTCCTCGACGTCGGTGCGCAACGCCCGTTCGATGTGCCGGCGGTCCGACTTGGCCACCAGCGTCACGACCGGGGCGTGGGAGTCCAGCAACGCCCTGACCTGGGCGTCTTCGTGGACCTTGAGCCCCGCCTTGCGAGTGGAGCCGAACGCCACGAGCTGGGCGTGTTTCAGCGTCAGGTCGCCCGCGGCGGCGCGTGCGAAGAACTCGGTGTCCTTGGGCAGCGCGCCCGGCCAGCCGCCCTCGATGAACCCGACGCCCAGCGAGTCCAGCAGGCGCGCCACGGCCAGCTTGTCGGTCACGGAGTAGGAGATGCCCTCACGCTGGGCACCGTCCCGCAGAGTCGTGTCGTAGACGTGGAAGGAATCGCCGAGCGTGGTCACCGGGGTCTCCTATGAGGATCTTGGAAAACAAAAAGACCCCCCGCAGGATGCGAGAGGTCGGCGCGCCGGGTGCTGTGGGAGCACTTACCCGGCGCGCTGGGAAATAATGATCACGGCGTGGAGAGCCACGTCGGCGATACTGCCACACCCGTCCGCGACATACCAAGCCACGGACGGGTGTTCCCACACTCTGGGCGTCAGCCGGCCAGGTACCGGGCGAACGCCTCGATGGCCGCCGGGTTGCGCGGGCTCTCCACGAGGGCCGCGTAGGGCAGCACGAAGAACCGCTTGTCCTTGATGGCCGGGGTTTCCTTCAACGGTGCATACGACTCCAGGAACGCCCGCTTCTGCTCGGGCGTGGTGGCGTCGCCGTCGGCGTAGTCGTTGATCAGGACGACTTCGGGCGCACGGGCGACGACGGCCTCCCAGCCGACGGTGGTCCAGCTGTCGTCCAGGTCGCCGAAGATGTTGTCCCCGCCGGACTTCCCGATCACGTCCTGCGGCGCGGCGTTCTTCCCGGCCGTAAAAGGCTGGTCCATGCCGCTGTCGTACAGGAAGACCTTCGGCCGGGGCTTGCCGGACACCAGTTTCTCCGCGTCCGCGACCTGCTTGCGGTACTGGGCGACGAGGGCGTCCGCGCGGTCCTCGACCTTGAAGATGGCGCCGAGGTTCTCCAGGTCCGTGTAGAGCGCCTCCAGCGGCGGCATGATGCCGCGCTGCTTGCCGATGCCGTTGCGGCACGCCTCGGTCAGTTGGTAGGTGGCGATGCCGAGCTGCTTGAGGGCGTCCGGGGTGAACCCGGTGCTCTCGGAGAACCCGTAGTTCCAGCCCGCGAAGACCAGGTCCGCGCCCGCGCCCTGGACGACCTCCTTGCTGATCTCCTCGGACAGCTTGGGCACCTTCGCGTAGTCGTCCTTCCAGGGCGAACTGGCGATGTCGCCCTGTTGGCTGTCGCCGACGACGTAGCCCGCCATGCGGTCGGTCAGGCCGAGCGCGAACATCAGCTCGGTGATGCCCGTGTCGTTGGTGACGACCTTCGCCGGGGTGCGGTCGTAGGTGACCTTCTGGCCGCAGTTCTCCACCGTGACCGCCGTGCCGCCGCCCTCCGGCGCGGCGACCGTGGCGCCGCACCCCGTGGCGAGCAGCGCGACCAGCGCGACGAGCCTCTTCACGAACCGACCTCCGAGTGTTCGAACAGCAGTTGCGGCACCCCGCTCGTGGGGTGCGGGACGACGTGGGCCTGGACCCGGAAGACCTCGCGCAGGACGTCGCCCGTCAGGACTTCCCGAGGGGTGCCGCTGGTGTGGACGCGTCCCTCGTGGAGCACGTGGAGGCGGTCGCAGTAGGCGGCGGCGAGGTTCAGGTCGTGCAGGACGGTCAGGACCGTGGTGCCCAGGGAGCGCACCAGGCGCAGCACGGCGAGCTGGTGGCTGATGTCCAGGTGGTTGGTGGGCTCGTCCAGGACGAGCACTTGGGGCTGTTGGGCGAGGGCGCGGGCGATCAGCACGCGTTGCCGCTCGCCGCCGGACAGGCTGAGGAAGCTGCGGTCCGCGAGGTGGGCCGCGTCCATCCGGGACAGTGCTTCGGCGCAGATGTCGCGGTCCCGCGCGGTTTCCCGGTCGAACCCCGTCTGGTGCGGGAGGCGGCCCATCGCGACCACCTCGGTGACCGTGAAGTCGAACTCGACGTGGCTGTCCTGGGTGAGGGCGGCGAGGGACTTCGCGGACTCCTTGACCGGCATGCGGTCCAGCGGGGTGCCGCCGAGGCGGACGACGCCCGTGGTCGGTTCGAGCGCGCGGTAGACGCACCGCAGGGTGGTGGACTTGCCGCTGCCGTTGGGCCCGACGATGCCGTGCACCTCGCCCGTGCCGACGGTGAGCGTGACGTCGTGGAGGATGCGGTCGACGGCGAGCCGGTCGATGACGACGTCCATCAGCGACCCCCGAACACGTAACCGCGACCGCGCATGAGGAAGACGAAGCAGGGCACGCCGAGCGCGGCCGTGATGACGCCCAGCGGCAGTTCCTCGGGGGCGGCGAGGAGGCGGGCGGCGACGTCCACCCAGATCAGGAAGCAGGCGCCGGCCAGGGGTGCGACGGCGAGCACCTTGCGGTGGTCCGCGCCGACCGCGAGGCGGACCAGGTGCGGGAGCATGAGCCCGACGAACCCCACCGCGCCGCTGACGGCGACCAGCACGCCCGTCATCGCGGCGGTCACGACGAAGAGCGCTTTGCGCAGGCGGGCGACGTCCACGCCGAGGGTGGTGGCGGTCTCGTCGCCCATCGACATGGCGTTGAGGCGCTTGGCCTGGGTCTGGAGGTAGAGGGTGCCCGCGGCGACGGTCACGGCGGCCACCGGGAGGGACGTCCAGGTAACCCCGCCGAGGCTGCCCAGCAGCCAGAACATCGCGGCGCGCGCCGCTTCGCCGCGCGGGGACTGGAAGACCAGGAGCATGGCGATGGCGGAGAAGCCGTAGGCGCAGGCCGTGCCGGTGAGGACGAGGCGGAGCGGGGTGAGGCCGTTCTTGCGGGCGGCGAGGTAGACCAGCGCCATGGCGGCGAGGGCCGAGAGGAAGGCGGCGGTGGAGAGCGCGTAGACGCCGAGCGACGCGAACAGGCCCGTCGTCGCGACCGCCGTGGCCCCGACGCTCGCGCCGCTGGAGATGCCGAGCACGTACGGGTCGGCGAGGGCGTTGCGGACCATGGCCTGGATCGCCACGCCGACCACGGCGAGCCCGGCCCCGACCACGGCGGCGAGGAGGACGCGGGGCAGGCGGATGTCCCAGACGATCCGGTAGAACCCGGCGTCCCGCGCCCCGACCGTACCCCCGGTGACGCCCGCCCGCAGCAGGCGCACGACGTCGTCGAACGGCACCCCGACCGGCCCCAGCGCCACACCGCAGACGATGGACAGGGCCAACGCGGAGCCGAGCGCCCAGCAGAGCTTGGACGTCATGGCCACCTCGACCTTCCGGACAGGTGGCCGTGCGGAACGCAGCCCGAGGACCGGCGCATCCGTCCCGCAGACCACGGCAGGAGTAAGGAGCACAACGGCCACCTGCGGGTGATCGGGCTCGCCCTGGGTCGGGCCTACCGTTGCGGGTCAGCGCCGGATTTCGACCGGCTTCCCCCATCAGGTGACTGGCCCGACCCTACGGGGTGGGCGGCACGGTGATCCAGTCCAGTGGGTTCGGCCACAGTCCGGCCACACACCGGAGCACCCCACCCAGCCCACGCTCGGCCGACGCGCGCTGTGAGCGGGAGGGCAGCGGCCGGGGGGCGGGCAGCGCCGAGCAGAGGGCAACGAGCGGGCACCGGCGGGCGGGCGCGGGCGGGCGCGGGCGGGCGCGGGGGCGCGGGC